>CAMBQD010000041.1 GCA_945869905.1 uncultured Clostridia bacterium
GATAATCCGTGTTCTCCAATTGAGGATAAACATCGTCTATATCACCGATTGGATGCTGAAGTCCTCCTGCGGTTTTTTGCGACACAGTAGAAATATCAATGCTTTCCGTTATATTTTTTGACGGCACGCCCTCCTGAGCAATACCGTAAAGATAACCTGAGGCACCTGTTGTAACACCGCCGGTTTTTTCGCTTAAATCAGCAGTAAGACTCGGAGTATAAAAAATTAAGAAAGCGCCAAGAGAAATGCCTATGACAAAAACAATACACAGTACGGTTATTATCAGTACCTTTAAAATTTTTTTCATATCGCAATCACTTTAAAACGCAAAGCTTTAATGCCTTTGGCTCAACCTTAAAGTTCAGCTCGCTGTAATCAAAGTTTTCACCGTCACAGTTGCCCAAAAGAGCAGAGCCGTCGCTCATCCAAAAACGGCCTGATTTTATGTATCCGGTATGGAAAAGCTCACCGCAGGTTTCCTCATTTGCGGTGCCGTTTGAATACTTTGAAATCATCGGCAATGCTTTCATTAATGATAAGCCGTCCACTAATGCAAAATCAAGGAGTCCATCATCAAGCCTTGAATTAGGTGCAGGACAAAAGCCCCCTCCGTAATAGCTGGCATTGCAAATTGCAAAAAGAGCATAATCCTTGTCATCACACGCCATCTGATAATCTTCGCCTGTTTCCTTGTTATAGCAAACATTATCATAGCTTATTTTGTAGTGAAGGGGCTTTGCCAAAACAGGAAAAACAGCAAGATTATACGCCTGATGTCCCAAGGCAGGCACCTTGCCTGCAATTTTTCTGCCAATGGTTTCAACCAGTGTATCAAGGCCAAAGGACATAACGTTTATACATTTTTCACCGTTATAGTCAATAAGGTCTATAGGCATAATATCGTATTTGATTTTGCCGTTATAAAAGCCAAATGCCTTGATAACATTTTCCACATTTATTTTCTTTGTACCGTAAATTTTTTTTGCAAAATCATTACCTGTGCCTAAAGGAAGAATAAGCATAGGTGTATCGGTATGTGCAAGTCCGTTTGCTATTTCGTGAACGGTTCCGTCGCCTCCGCAGGAAACGATAACACAACTATTGCCGTATTTTTCCGAATAATCACGTGCAATGTTCTGTGCATCGCCCTTGCACTTTGTTTCTTCAATAATCATTTCGTCGTCAAGCAAACGAAAGGTTGATTTAATTCTTGAAAAAAGTCTTTTCTTGTCATCATTGCCTGCAATAGGATTAATCACAAATACGTATTTCACTTTACTTCTCCCCTTAAAAAGCAATTACATAACTCTTGTTCCGCCTACGGGTCTGATAATCAGAACATAGCAGGAGCCTTCGCCGAATACGGCATCCATTGTCGACTTATATTCCTCCAGACAATCCGCAGGGACAAATGCCTGAATTGTGCCTGCAAATCCACCGCCGTGAACCCTCCAGGCACCCTTTCCATCAAGAATATGCTGGCTTATGCAAAGTGCCAGTGACAATTTCTGCTCAGTTGGATTATTTGTTGTGTAAACATTCTGATTATACAAAAATGAAGAAAGACCCGACTGATTTATAATCTGCTTAAATGCCTCAAAATCGTTACCCTCAAGGGCGTCAATTGCCTTTTCCACTCTTACATTCTCGTTATAGAAATGGCTTGCACGGAGGATGGCACGGTCATTTACCTTGCCTACAAGGTCAGGTATTGCCCTAAAGAACTCCTCTGCAGGAATTTCTCTGAGCACTCTTTTGCCCATTGCCTCTGCCACTGACTCCATTTCACCTCTGACAGCGGCATAGTCATCTGTTAAGTCACTGTGGTTGCCGTGAGTATCAACAATACAAAGGCTGTATCCTGATTTTGCAAAATCAAAGTCAACCTTTTTAATTACAGGATTTTCAGTGCTTTCAAAGTCAATTGTAACAAAGGTGCCTACCGATGATGCCATTTGGTCAAGAAGACCCGAAGGCTTGCCGAAAAATACATTTTCACTGTACTGTGCGGCCTTTGCAACAGTCACTGCATCTATATTTCCGTCGTTAAAGAGATGTGAAATAACAGTACCTAATAACACCTCAAAGGCGGCAGAGGAGGAAAGTCCCGAACCGCCCATAACGTCACTTGTGGTACAGGCGTCAAATCCTCCGATTTGATATCCCCAGCAGTTAAGACCTGCGGCAACGCCCTTAATCATTGCTGACGACTTGCCGAAATCAGCCTCGTTTGGATTAAGGTCTGACAAATCAACTGTATTCATTGAATGTCCCTCTGACTTTTCATGAATAATGCAGCTGTCATTTTTTGCCGCAACGGCAATGGCGTCAAGATTGATTGACGCAGCCAAAACCTTGCCGTTATTGTGGTCGGTATGGTTTCCGCATATCTCCGTTCTGCCCGGTGCACTGAGTACAAGCACATCTCTGTCATCACCGAACATTTCAATAAATTTTTCAATTGTTTTTATGTAACGGGGCTTCTGGCTTGCAACAGCAGTATCGGTAACATACACATCCTTCATACAGCTGTCTGCCTCGCCGCTTTCAATCCTTTTAATAAGATCACTGGGTTTCATATTCCTTCTCCTTATAAAACAATTTTATATTTCTCTTTTTCGGAATAAAGCAAAAGGGTTTGATTCATCTGCTTTGACTTTATACCGTAAAATACATTAAATGTTATTGTGGATATTCCCGTAAAGGCAATAATTATCATTATCAGTACAATAAACTGTACCGAAAAGGGATTATATATTGCCGAACCGATTTTTGTATATATAAACAATCTCGGTGCAAATCCCAAAACACTCAAGCAGGTATAATACACAAAATCATATCTCATTGAGCCGTAATACTTTGACACCATACCAAGGGGGATTGACGGCACAAGCCTTGACACAAAAAGCACATAGGGATTTCCCGTGCCCTTAAACTGTATCCAATCCCTGACAAAATGCAGCTGCTTTATGCCCAAAATCATACCTGTCCAGCCACCGCCGATAAATTTTCCTTCAAAATACTTAACTGTGAAGAAAAATACACAAAAAACAAGGTTTATGACAACAGCCTGAGTTATGGGAAATACTATGCCTGATATCACACACAGAAATCCCATAGGTATAGGAAGCTGGCACTTTGCAATATAAAGAGCAAAAATACAAATAATTATCTGCGTTTTTGACTCCAGACTGACAATTGCGTCATCCAACTGTTCAAGCCAGCTTATAAGAGTATCAAATCTTACCTCCAGCTTAGAGTGGTTATAAAGCACTATTGACAGAAAAATCAACAGTCCAGCCGTTACAAGCACAATAACTAACGATATTAAATTTGTCTGATGGCGTTTTTGCTGCTTCACAAAGTCATCTCCAAATTAACTGATAATTTATTTATATTCAAAAAAGTTGCCTAAAAACTCAAATTCCGGAAGCTCGTCAGAAAGGGCGCATACCAAATCAAGTGTTGACTCGTCCCTTACAGAGCCCATAACATCAACATAAAAATGATAGCTGAAATCCTCATTTTCAATAGGTCTTGACTCAATCTTTGTAAGGTTAAGACCTGCCATCGAAAATCTGCCGAGGACTCTGTATAAGGAGCCTGTTGTATGGGGAGCGGAAAAAATAAGTGAAATTTTATCTGCGTCCTTATCAATCAGCAGCTCCCTTGAAATAACAATAAATCTTGTTCTGTTATTATTATTATTCTGAATATTTCGTTTTAAAATCCTTAAGCCGTATTTTTTTGCGGCAAGCTCGGAGCAAATTACACCGATATTATTTTTACCGCTTTCTGCAACAAATTTTGCAGCCGCCGCAGTATTTGTAAAGTTAACGCCTGTAAAATCAAAATTTTTAAGAAAATTATTGCACTGTGAAAGCGCCTGAGGATGTGAGTAAACCTCAACAATGTCCTCATATTTTGTATCTTCCCTTGCACACAGGCAATGCTCAATTTTTAAATCATATGCCCCCACAACATAAAACCTGTATTTCATAATCAGGTCATAGGACTCGTGAACAGAGCCTGCCGTGGAATTTTCAACAGGAATAACACCAAACTTGGCGTCGCCCTTGTTTACCGCTTCAAACACATCCTCAAACTGCTTATAAAACTTAACAGGTGAATTTGGAAAAAGCCTGTTGGCAGTAACACCGCTGTAGGCACCGTCAACACCCTGACAGGCAACCGCCTGACCCTCTGCAGTAAGCTTTTCATCTGACATAGCATTTGTAATGGTATCCCTAAGCTTTTTTCCGCCGCCGATTATCTTATGCTGTAAAGCCCTTGAAGCGTCCATGGTTGCCGAAAAAACAGTCTTTATAGTGTCGCCCTGCTCACCGCATTTTTCGGCCACATTGTCAAGTATTTGCTGTTCTCTTTCGGCATTTAAAACAGGTATACCTCTTTCCACCTTGTATTTTGCAACCTGCTGGGAGATATTCATTCTCTTAAGCAAAAGAGGTATAAGCTGTTCGTCAATTTTATCAATTTCTTTCCTAAGGTCCAATAAATCCATTTGTATAAATATCCTTTAAAATTACATCATCATATCAAGCAGTCCAAAGGCCACCGCACCTTCAACAACAGGTACGGCACGCGGTACAATGCAGGGGTCGTGACGTCCCTTTATTACCAAGGTTTCCTCCTCCATTGTCTGAAGGTTTACACTCTGCTGGGGCTTTGAAATTGAAGGAGTAGGCTTAATTACAACGCTGAGCACAAGGGGTGCACCTGTTGTCATTCCGCCTAAAACACCGCCGTTATTGTTGGTTTTAAGTACAATCCTACCGTCCTTAACACAGTAGGCGTCATTTGCCTGTGAGCCGGTCATATCCGCAAAATCAAAGCCTGCGCCGAACTCCACACCCTTAACTGCAGGAATACCAAACAAAATTGAAGAAAGGTGACCTTCAACAGTGGAAAAAATATTTGCACCTACACCTACAGGCAATCCCACAGCGGCGCATTCAATCACACCGCCTACGCTGTCCTGCTCAAGCCTTGCACATTCAATTGCCGCTCTCATCCTTTCGTGACTAACGGCAGAAATTGTTGAAAACGACTGTGAGGACAGATTTTCCAAAAGCTCTGCAGAAATATTGTTTTTGTCAAGCATATCGTCCTGCACATCGGCAATTTTTGCAATATGTGCACCTACGGTAACGCCCTTAAGGCTAAGTATCTGTTTTGCGACGGCACCGGCAAAAACTATGGGCGCGGTAAGCCGTCCGCTGAAATGGCCGCCTCCCCTAACGTCGTTATTACCCTCATATTTCACATAAGCAGGATAATCACTGTGAGATGGGCGGGGCAACGTCATCAAATTTGCATAATCGCCGCTTTTAGTATTTGTATTTTCAATAATCATTGCAAGAGGTGCGCCTGTTGTAACATTGTCAAGAACACCTGAAAGAATATGGGGTATATCCTTGCCCGGTGCACGTCTTGCCATATCCGAATATATCTTATCCATATCAAGCCTTATACCGGCAGGAAGTCCGTCAATAACACAGCCTATAGCCTCACCGTGACTTTCGCCGAACACGGAAAGCCTGATATTTCTTCCAAATTCAGAGGACATATGCCTTACCTCCAATTTTGTTATAATCTTTAAAAAATGCGGGATAGGATTTGTTGATGCTTTCTGCATCATCAATAACCGTTTCACCGTCAAGAAACAGTGCGGCAACGGAAAAAGCCATAACAATCCTGTGGTCATTATATCCCTTAAGCCTTGCACTGTGCAGCCTTGCAGAGCCGTTAATAATCATTCCGTCCTCAGTTTCCGTAACATCGGTACCGATTAATTTTAAATTATCAACAACGCTTTTAATTCTGTCAGATTCCTTATATCTCAGCCTTTGGGCACCCTTAATAATTGTTTTGCCACCTGAAAATGCGCCTAAAGCCGCAACAATCGGCACTAAGTCAGGTATATCCGTTGCGTCAACAACACAGCCCTTCAGCCGGCTTTTTACGCATCTCACGCTGTTTTCTTTTATTTCAATCTCAGCGCCAAAGGATTTAAGCACATCAAGTATACCCTTGTCACCCTGTGTTGTGTTCATATCCAAGCCTAATACAGTAACATCACCGCCTAAAGCACCTGCCACAAGAAAAAATGCCGCCTGGGACCAATCGCCCTCAACCGTATAATCCAGTCTTTTGAATTCCTGCCCGCCGTGAATAAGATAGCCGAAATCGGTTTCCTTAATCTCAACACCGTAGTCCTTCATAACCTTAACGGTCATATCAACATAAGGCTTTGACTGCAACGGCGTTGTCAGAATAACTGCACTGTCACCCTCCAAATCAGCCAATGCCAGTAAAAGTCCCGTAACATACTGACTGCTCACATCGCCTGAAATTTCATAGCTGCCGTTTTTAAGCTGACCGGATATTGTAAGCGGCAAGCCGCCGTCGCTTTTCACATTAACATTATGCTTTGGCAAAAGCTCCAAATACTCGCCGATAGGTCTTTGGGGAAGTCTGCCCTGACCTATAAAGGTTACCTCTTTTCCAAATGCGGCGGCAACAGGTATCATAAAACGCAGAGTTGAACCGCTTTCAATACAATCAAGGGTGCTTTCACCCCTTTTTAATGCGTCAATAACGCCTACGGTTGCCTCCATATCCTTTGAATTTATAATTGGGCTTACCGTACCCCCGCCTGCAAGAAAAGAGCATATCAAAGCTCTGTGTGCCGCAGATTTTGACGGAGGAGCAATAACTGTTCCCTTTAAAATCGAACTGCTGATTTTAACATCACTCATCTGCTAAACTCCAAATACCTTAGAAATCTCCGAATTATCAACAGGATAAATAAAGCTGTCTCCGATTTTTTTCAGCATAACAAGCTTTATACCTGTTCCTGTTCTTTTTTTGTCAGCGCTCATAGCGTCAACAATTTCAGCCGTGCTATGTGTATCGGCTGACCTTAAGCCGTATTTTTTAAGCAAGGCTGCAATTCTGTCGGCAGTTCCTTCCTCAGTTAAGCCAATGCTTTCACCTGCTCTTGACGCCATAACCATACCAATACCCACAGCCTCTCCGTGACTTACCGTTTCAAAATTCCAAAGCTTTTCTATGGCGTGACCGCAGGTGTGACCGAAATTAAGCAGTGCCCTTTCTCCAAATTCCTTTTCATCATTTTCAACAATAATACGTTTTATGTCAAGGCACTCGTAAATTACATCTTCTATATAATCCTCTGCGTTTTCCTTCTCCAGCCTTTCAAACAGTGACTCCGATTTAATACAGCCGTACTTAATTACCTCACCCATACCGTCGCTGAAAAAGTGAGGGCTAAGGGTTTTAAGCACATTTGTATCAATAATAACAAGACTTGGCTGATGAAAGGCACCGCAAAGATTTTTTCCCTGAGGCAAATCCACAGCCGTTTTTCCGCCCACTGATGAATCGACCTGAGCAAGCAGGGAGGTGGGTATTTGTACAAATTTTATTCCTCGTAAAAATATTGCCGCCGCAAAGCCTGCCATGTCACCGCACACGCCGCCGCCCAGTGCAACAACGCCGTCACTTCTTGTCATACCGCACTGTGCCATCTGTTCAACCATATCAACCACAACGGCAGTTTTCTTAGAGGTCTCTCCGGCAGGGAATATGTAGGTGAAAACCTGATAGCCCTGCTCTTCAAGGGATAATTTTACT
>CAMBQD010000042.1 GCA_945869905.1 uncultured Clostridia bacterium
ATATCTCTCAGCGCGGTCAAATCATAATTCTTAACATCAACTCCGTCAATAAGCACCTGTCCGTCTGTTGCGTCATAAAGACGGGGAATAAGATTTACAAGGCTTGATTTACCGCATCCTGTTCCGCCCACAATACCCACTATCTCACCGGGGTTGGCGGTAAAGCTGATATTATCAAGTATGTTGTCGCCGGAGTTTTCCGCGGAGTATTTAAAGGAAACGTTTTTAAATTCTACCTTACCCTTTTTATTGTCTTCAGACGGGATATAGGCATTTTCCGGATTGGTGATATCTATTTTAGTATCAAGGATTTCAACCACACGGTCGCCGCATGCCTTTGCCCTTGTGATTTGCAGCAGGAACATTGAAACCATCATTATGTTCATAAGCACCTGCAAAATATATGATGACAGTACGGAGATTTCACCCACGTTCATAACACCTGTGGCGGCATCTAATGAGCCCTTGTAATAAATGTATACAATAACAACATTCATCAAAAGCATCATAATGGGCATAACCGTTACAATCATACCTGCCGCCTTTGCGCCCTGATTTGCCAATTCGTCGGAGGCTGAGTGGAATTTACTCTTTTCTCTGTCCTCTCTTACAAATGCCTTTACAACTCTTATACCGATAAGATTTTCCTGTACAACTCTGTTTACATTATCAATTTTTTTCTGCATCCTTTGGAACATGGGAAAGCCGAATTTAAGTATTACAACTACGACTAAAACAATTATCGGCATAATAAACAGCAATATGAGCGAAAGCTGTGCGTTTATGGAAAAGGCAAATATTGCCGAAACAATCAAAAGCGCAGGGGCGCGTACAAGCATTCTTAAGCACATCATAACTGTGTTTTGCAGCATTGTGACGTCATTTGTCATTCTGGTGGTAAGAGATGCGGTGGAATATGTGTCGATGTTTTTAAAGGAAAATTCACTTACCTTTGCGTACAGATCCTTCCTGAGCCTGTAGGAGAATTTTTGGCTGACAATGGAGGAGGTTTTCATTGTGGCAAGACCTCCCGCCAAGCCTAAAACGGCAAGCAAAAACATAAATATACCGATTTTGATTACCGTAGCCCTTGTGTCCTGCGGGGACGATGTGTTTTTTACGGTTTCATAAACCGTGTTGGCAAGGGACGGCATTGCAAGCTCGCATATTGCCTCAATAATCATACCTGAGGCGCTGATTAGTGCAAGCCCCCATAGGCCTTTAAGATATTTTGACAGCTTTTTCAGCATTGTTCTTCACCTCGTTTAATCATATTCTGAATGGCAGTTTCCAATAAGTCGGAAAGCTCAAGAGCCTGCTCCTCTGTCATACCTTTTTTTATAACAGTTTCAAGTGATTTCATACTGTTTTTTATATTTTCCGGAGCTTGCTTTGCCTTTTGAGTAGGGTATAGCCTGACAATGCGTGCGTCATTTATGTCAGGCTTTTTGGTTACAAAGCCCGCTTTTTCCATTCGCTTAATTGAAACGCTGGCGGTTGCGGTGGAAACCTCAAGCTTTTTTGCAAGCTCACCTAATGTTATTCCTTCGTTTTCTGCAAGAAGTATAACTATGTCCTGCTGACCGGAAAACAATCCCTGCTGGGCAACTGCCTCGTTAAAGGCACGCCTTATATGCCTTGAAAGGCACATTACACGGGGACCTATTTCTTCTCTGGGGAGAGGAGGGCGATGCTTTCTTTTCATTATAACACAACAACCTTTTCCGTTAATTTATCCGACTATTATTAGTCGACTAACGATTATTTTATCACAAGTTAACAAATTGTCAAGATAAACATTGTAAACTATTTGTTAATGTGTTAAAATAGCACGAAATCAAAAGAGGTAACTGTTATGAATTTATGCGATTACAACACCGTTAAAAGAATACTTGCCAAGCACGGCTTTACCTTTTCAAAGGCACTGGGACAGAATTTTTTAATTAACCCCGATGTGTGTCCCCAAATGGCAGACAGCCTTTGCGCCGATAAGAGCACAGGTGTGCTGGAGGTGGGCGCAGGTATAGGAGTTTTGACAAAGGAGCTTTGCCGCGTTGCAGGAAGGGTTGTGTGTGTGGAGCTTGACAAAAGGCTCCTTCCTGTTCTGGACGAAACACTGGGTGAATTTGATAACCTTGAAATTGTTAACGACGATATTATGAAGGTTGACTTAAACGCTCTTATAAAAGACAGGTTTAAGGAATGTGCCTGTGTTAAAGTATGTGCAAATTTGCCTTATTATATTACCTCTCCTGTAATAATGACTCTGCTTGAAAGCAAGCTGCCAATTGGTGAAATAGTGGTTATGGTGCAAAAGGAGGCAGGTGAACGTCTGTGTGCGCAGGTGGGCTCACGGATGTCAGGCGCGGTAACTGTTGCAGTAAACTATTATGCAGAAAGTGAAATTCTTTTTGATGTTTACAGGGACAGCTTTATGCCCAGTCCAAAGGTGGACAGTGTGGTAATCAGGCTTAAAATACGCCAAAAGCCTTTGTTTGAGCTTAAAGATGAAAAAAAGTTTTTTACTGTTGTAAGGTGTGCCTTCTCACAAAGACGTAAGACGGCACTTAACAGCATTTCAAATGCTATGGGTATTGCAAAGGATAAGCTGACAGAGGTATTTACTCAGTACGGCATTGACCTGAATATCCGTGCCGAAAGGCTTACAATGGAGGATTTCAAAAATATTTCTCAAAGCATTTAGGAGGGACATAATCATATAGCTATGAAGGACAATATAAAGATTTTTCAGGATTATAAGGTGCCCAAGGCTGTTGCGGCAATGGCTTTGCCCAGTATGATGGGTATGCTTATAAATATTGTATACAACTTGGCAGACACCTTTTTTGTAGGTCAGACAGGCGACAGCAATCAGGTTGCCGCCGTGTCAGTATCAATGCCGCTTTTCCTGTTTTTCCTTGCCATCGGTAATCTGTTTGGTATCGGCGGGTGCGCTTTTATCAGCCGTTCCTTGGGCGAGGGAAGGAATGACAGAGTTAAAACCATCAGCAGCTTTTGTATATACGGTGCAATCGGTGTAGGCGTTGTTGTGGGTGCGGTGTTTTTGATTTTCAACAGATCGTTACTGTATTTAGTGGGTGCCAGTGACAACACAATAGGCTATGCGCAGGATTATTTAAAATGGGTGGCAGTGGGCGCACCCTTTGTTGTAACAGCAATTAATGTGGGCAATCTTGTAAGGGGCGAAGGTGCCGCAAAGGTGTCCATGGTTGGCTCGGTGCTGGGTCAGGTTATCAATATTATTTTAGACCCCATTTTCATATTGGGTAGCGGGGACAGGCTTTTTGGTATCACTCTTCCCTTCGGATTTAATCTCGGCGTGGCAGGTGCGGCAATTGCAACTGTGCTGGGTAACGTGTTCAGCGTTATATTTTTCCTTATCTATTTTCTCAGAGGAAAAAGTATACTCAGCATTACGCCCAAAAGATTTTCCGTTAAAAACGGCATTGCCAAGGGTGTAATTAATGTGGGACTGCCGGCAAGCCTCAATAATTTGCTTATGAGCATAAGCAACATCATAATCAATACGGTGCTTGTGGGATACGGTGATGACGCAGTTGCGGCAATGGGCGTTGCAATGAAGGCAAATCTGCTGGTTGTAATGCTCCAGATAGGACTGGCTCAGGGCATTCAGCCGCTTATCGGATATTGCTATGGCTCGCGCAATTATTCCAGAATGAAAAAATGTATGAGCTTCGGCATATGCTGTAACATTGTAATAGGTGCCGCAGTTACGCTGTTTTATCTTGTATTCAGGGAAAATGTTATCGGTATGTTTATTGATAACGAACAGGTTGTCAGTCTTGGTGTTAAGATGCTGGCGGCGATAATGAGCTCAGGTCCCGTAATAGGTATAATGTTTGTGCTTAATTTTTCTTTTCAGGGAATGGGAAAGGGTGCCCAGAGCCTTATCCTTTCTGTCAGCAGACAGGGCTTAGTTTTTATACCGCTGTTGTTCATACTTAACAAAACAGTAGGCTTAAACGGAATTATTTGGTCACAGCCGGCGGCGGATTTCTTCTGTGTGTTACTTAGTGTTATAATGTTTGCAAGAATTATGAAGGATATAAAAAAGCAAGAGGCTGTATAAAAAAGATGTAGCTGATTTTCAGCTACATCTTTTTTTACATATGGTTTATTACAAATCCGAGCATTTTGCATTTTGCTCCGTCAAAGGAGGAAAGACTGCGCAGTACACAGGACTTGCTTATACTGTTATGGGCAATAACGTAAATAAAGCCGTCTGCAATTTCTCCGATTTCCAACGCGTCGCCCAAAAAGCCCGACGGCGGCGAATCAAATATAATATAGTCAAAATTCTCCTTTAAGCCGTCAACCAAGGCTTTAAAATTACTGTCGGCGGAATTTTCAAAGGATGTAGGCTCACCATCAATATTTCCGGCAAAGAAAAGATTATCAATATCCGTTTGATTAATAAAGCTATAGCTTTGCATACCGCTGCGGATGGCTGTTGATAACGGTATCTGAATATCTGTGATGCCCAAGTTTTCGGCAATACAGGGAGTTCTTAAATCGCAGTCAAGAATAATTACCCGTTTTCCTCTGTCCGCCAAATCACAGGCGAGGTTAAGGCTGACGGAGGACTTGCCTTCTCCCGACGCAGTGCTTGTAACAAGAATGCTTTTATATCCGTTTTCTCTGCATATTTTGTCAAGGCTTGCAGAAAGCGTGCTTATCTCCTGCCGAAATTCAAGACCTGTTCCCTCATTAACCGTGAGGGGAATTTTTGTTTTATTCTTTTTACCTTCAATGCTCCTTCGCTTTCTGTACACCTGATGTATTGTTGCAAGGCAGGGTGCATTAATTTCCCTTTCCGCCTCCTCGGCAGAGGTTACCGTTTTTGTGAAACGTGCCTTTAATATCAAAGCCGCCATAAACGCTAAAAATACTGCCAATACGCTAAGTCCTATACTTATTGTATAATCAGGAGCATTTGACGGCATTGAATTGTATGCAGGCGGTGCCATAAATTTCATTGTGCTTTTGCCGATAACTCGGTCTGCAATGTCGCCGTAATGCTTTTGTATTTCGTCAATTATCTGCATAGAGGAGTCATTACTGTCCGATGTAGCCGTCAGGTAAAAAATGTTTGAGGAATCAAGGGAGGTAACCCTAAAGCTTCCCTTAATTCCGGATGCCTTCATATATGGCTCCATATGGTTAATGAAGGTGTCACAGCTCAGCAGAACAGGTATGGTTTTGCTGAGCTGATTATCATTTATTGTCGCATAGTTGGCACCGGGATGCTCTGCCAGCTCAATTGTAAATGCCTGAGTGACAGTATACTCCGGAGTATATATACAGTATGTAATTATTCCGCCAAACAGTCCGCCAGCAACACACAGTGCTATCAGCAGTACCCTAAACCTTTTTATCAGCAGCCACAGGTATTTGCCCTTAAGCAGCAGGTATTGAGCCTTTTCCTTCTTCTTTTCAAACAAATCAGTTCACCGTAACATATAAATATGCCTTTTCATTTTCAAGCTCTTTAATGCCCTTTATTCTGTATTCAACGGTGTACACACCAGCTGTTTGGGTGTCAACCGTGTTTTCAGCCGTAACCTGAGAGGATAAATCGCCGTAGCCCTTGTACACCGCACTGCCCACATAATCCAAAGGGTTAAATGAGTCACCCCTGTTTATGCTTAAGGAGGATGCCTTAAGCTTTATGATTGAGCTTGATGCCTCAGTAACGGTTACGGAAATTTTAACCGATGCACTGTCACCAAAAATATTTTGTGCAGTAACAGTGACGGAATAATCACCAACGGTTATGTTTTCCGAATTAAAGTGGGCGGAAACGGAGCATTTCCCGCCAAAGCCATCGTCGGTATCAACAATACCGCTTTTTGCTATTTCCGAAGAAAGATTGGCAATTTTATCAACAGGAATTTCAAATTCCGCACCGTTGTAGGTTATTGACGGACCTGTATAATTTCCGTCAACAATTAAGACTCTTTCAAATGTCAGTATTTTATATCCTGCCTTGTTTATTGAATATGTCAGTGTTTTTTTGCGGATGTTGCCTGTGGGCTTGCAGGATACGGTAACGCTGTCAGTTAAATCCTTTCCGTTTTCATCGATGGCTTTTACGCCCTGCATAAAGTCAGTGTCCTTGGTGTACATCAGCTCGTCGCTGTCAAAGCTTATGGTGTATTCCTTTTGGGCGGCAGTTGTTATTTCACCGTTATATTGGGGGCTCCCCTCAAAAAAGAATATAAGGTACACCAAAACTGCAACGCACAGCGCCGCAATTACAGCAGTCAGTATTTTTGAAAAATTTCTCACAGTGAACCTCCGCCGATTTGATATCTTAATTATTGCACAAAACGGTTTTTAATTCAACTGTTATATTAATATTGAAATTTTTTTTATTTAATGGTATGATAAAATAGATTATGGATTTATAAAATACTCGGAGAGAAGAAATGGTAGATATTCACAGTCACATACTTCCTTTTGTGGATGACGGCTCGGATAGCCTGGAGCAGTCCTTTGAAATGCTCAGAATGGCGGGGGACGCGTCAACAAAGGCAATTGTGCTGACTCCTCATTCAAACCTTTATGAATATGATAAAAATTTACTGTATGAGCTGGAATTTGTTTTCAATGCCTTTAAGCAGAAGGCAGAAAAGCAGAAAATCAATATAGAGATTTACTTGGGCGGAGAAATTTTTGCAGGTAAAAATGTTATTAAGTATGCAGAAAAAAAGCTTTTGCCCACAATAAACTATTCAAGATTTATGCTGGTGGAATTTGATTTTTATTCCTCGCCATCATACATAAAGAATACTGTAAAAAAGCTGAGCAGTATGGGATATGTTCCTGTTATTGCTCATCCGGAAAGGTATGAGTGTGTAAAAAAATCACCTTCGCTCAGTATGGATTTTATGAACTGCGGCGGTCTTTTGCAGGTTAATAAGGGCTCTGTAACAGGTGATTTCGGCTCGGTGTCTATGGAAACAGCCTTTGAGCTTATTAACCATAAAACAGCTCAGTTTGTTGCCAGCGATGCTCACTCGATAGAGGTGCGCAATACCGATATGGAGCTGGCATACGGCATTGTTGCAGATGAATTTGATAAAAAAACGGCTGACAGGCTTTTTGACACTAATCCCAAAACAGTAATAAATAACGGCAGGCTTTCAATCAGCAGACCTGTTGCATTTTAGGAGCGGCTATGAAAAATACAACAAGAAAGATAAGAATACCCGTGGCTGTTGCAGTGGAAATTATTTTGATTGCGGCAGTGCTTTTCGGACTGGGCTACTATTATGTTCAGGTGCATTTGCAGGCGAATAATGCCGCTCCGGTTATCACTGTGCCGGAGGGTGACGGAGTTTTTTCCGTATCTGCCACTGAGGAGGATTTGCTTTCAGGTGTCAGCGCCTATGATAATGAGGACGGAGATGTAACCGAGTCTGTTATTATCGAGTCAATTTCACCCCTCTTTGACGGAAAATCAAGGACGGTTACATACGTTGCCTTTGACAGCAATAACAATG
>CAMBQD010000043.1 GCA_945869905.1 uncultured Clostridia bacterium
TACACAGCCTATGAGGGCTACTCATATTTTCTTTAAGGCCCTACCGAGAGGACAAGCATTGTTCTTGACAGAGTTAAGGAGTTGCTTATAAAAGAAAATGAAAACGGCGGTGTGCTCGACGTTGATACAGAAAAGGTACTTTCAATCCTTTCACACAAGCCCGGATATGTTGATAAGGAAAGAGATATAATCGTTGGTTTGCAGACAGATGAACCACTTAAAAGAGGTGTATCACCCTTTGCAGGCTACAGAAATGCGGTTCAGGCCTGCCGTGCCTACGGCTATGAAATTTCCGACAAAATCAAGGACGAGTTTACCTACAGAACAACTCATAACACAGGTGTGTTCCGTGCGTATACCGATACAATGAAAAAAGCTCGTCACGCAGGTATTCTTACAGGTCTGCCTGACGCATATGCACGCGGCAGAATTATCGGCGACTACAGAAGAGTTGCCCTTTACGGTATGGACTACCTTATTGAGCAGAAAAAGCTGGACAAGAAAAAGGTTGGCGAGGCTGATGTTTTTGATGAGGAAACAATCCATCTTCTTGAGGACCTTTCAAAGCAGCTTGACTTTATGAATCAGCTTAAGGGCCTTGCACTTGATTACGGCTATGATATTTCAAAGCCTGCCACAAATGCCAAGGAGGCTATCCAGTGGCTGTACTTCGGCTACCTTGGTGCTATCAAGGAGCAGAACGGTGCCGCTAACTCAATCGGCAGAATTGCAGAGTTTATTGACTGCTATATCGAAAGGGATTTGGCAGAGGGCACCTTGAACGAAAAGGAAGCACAGGAGCTTATTGATGACCTTGTTATCAAGCTTCGTCTGGTACGTCATCTGCGTACTCCTGAGTATAACGACCTCTTTGCCGGCGACCCTGTATGGGTAACACTTGCTCTTGCAGGTGTAACAGGCGAGGGTAAGCATATGGTTTCAAAGACCTCCTTCCGCGTTCTTCAGACTCTTTATAACCTCGGTCCGTCTGCCGAGCCAAATATCACTGTTCTTTGGTCAGAGCATCTGCCACAGGGCTTTAAGGATTTCTGCGCTCAGGTTTCAATTGATACAGATTCAATTCAGTACGAAAATGATGACGTAATGAGAAGAATGTACGGCGACGACTATGCAATTGCCTGCTGTGTATCAGCAATGAAGGAAGGCAAGCAGATGCAGTTCTTCGGAGCAAGATGTAATCTTGCCAAGGTTCTTCTTATGGCTCTTAACGGCGGTAAGGATGAAATCGGTGCCGAGCAGATTGCGCCTGAGGGAGAAGTATTTGAGGAAAAGGTACTTGATTATGACAAGGTCCTTGCGGCATACAAAAAGTACCTTTCCTGGATGGCAAAGCTTTATGTTAACACAATGAATGTTATCCACTATATGCACGATAAATATGCTTATGAAAGACTTATGATGTCACTTCACGATACCGACGTTGAAAGGCTTATGGCTTTCGGTGTGTCCGGTATGTCAGTTGCAACAGACTCTCTTTCAGCAATTAAATATGCAAAGGTTACTCCTGTTAAGGACGAAAGAGGAATTATCACCAACTTTAAGGTTGAGGGCGAATTCCCCAAATACGGTAACGACGATGACCGTGTTGACCTTATCGGTAAAGAGCTTATTGAATATTTCTACAAGGAGCTTTGCAAGACTCCTGCATACAGAGGCGCAAAGCATACTCTTTCAATCCTCACTATCACATCAAATGTAATGTACGGTAAAAAGACAGGTGCAACACCTGACGGCCGTAAAGCAGGCGAGCCCTTTGCACCGGGTGCTAACCCAATGCACGGCAGAGATTGTGAGGGCGCACTTGCATCTCTTAACTCAGTTGCAAAGCTTGATTATGCTTGCTGTCAGGACGGTATTTCAAATACCTTCTCAATTACCCCTGATACTCTCGGTAAGGATAAGCAGCAGCAGATTGACCACCTTACAACAATGCTTGACGGTTACTTTGCACAGGACGCACATCACCTTAATGTTAATGTGCTCAACCGTGAAAAGCTTATCGCAGCAATGAATGACCCAACACTTTATCCATCACTTACAATCCGTGTAAGCGGCTATGCAGTAAACTTTAACAAGCTTACTCGCGAAAAGCAGGAGGAGGTTATTTCCAGAACCTTCCACACTGCAATGTAATCAGCTTGCCAAAGCCCATTGAAATCATTGTATTTCAATGGGTTTTGTGTTATCATTATTCTATAATTAACAGATAGTAAGGTGCGAATATGGAAGAAAAGGTAAAAGAATATATCAGTGCGATAAAAAAGGAAATAATCAAGTGGATAATAGTTGAATTGCTTACGGAAGCATTTGAAATTGCGGCTTTTGTGATTATTCTGCTTAAGGCTACAAACAACCTTGAGGATTTGTCAAAGTTTATATATATTCTGATAGGTATGTTTGTTGTTATGTTTAGCACAATGTTTATCAGCATTAAAGTTAATTTCGGCTCATTAAAAAGCTTTTCCGAAATCTCCTCAATTCAAAATAAATATAATCTTGCTTCAGAGAATTTGAAAAATGCCAAAAAGAATTTTGACAAAGGTAAAATCACCGCTGACGAATTAAATAAAGCCAAGAATGATTACGACAATTTGATATCGGAAATATCAAATAAAATATGAATTATAAAAAAGATTTGCCTGTAAGAAAGCCAAATAGGCTAAAGGAATTTGATTACAACCAAAACGGAGCATATTTTGTAACAATATGTACAAAAGACAGAAAATGTATTTTAAGTAATATCGTAGGGGACGGCGTCTTCGACGTCCCGAAAATATATTTATCAAAATACGGAAAAATCGTGAAAAATCGTATTGATGAAATGAATATTATGTATGATAACATATTTGTTGAAAAGTACATTATTATGCCAAATCATATACATTTAGTTATACGCATAAATAATATAACAGAAATACAAAACGGGACGTCGAGGACGGCGTCCCCTACAAATTCAACAATACCATTATTCGTTTCAACGTTCAAAAGATTAACCAACAAACAAATCGGCAATAAAATATGGCAACGTTCATATCATGACCACATAATCAGAGAGGAAGAAGATTACATCAATATATGTGAATACATAAATAATAACGCTCTAAAATGGCAGGATGATAAATATTTTAACGGAGGTAACGTTAATGGCTGATATACATTCATTTGAATCAATGGCGGCGCTGGACGGCGACGGCATAAGATACGCCGTATTTTTTACAGGCTGTCCGCTGAGATGCGCTTACTGCCACAATCCTGACACTTGGCATAAATCCGGTAACGAATGGACAGCAGAAAGGCTTGTTGACAAAATCAAACGATATAAGCCGTATTTTAAAAACGGCGGGGGCGTCACCTTTTCCGGAGGCGAGCCACTGCTTAATGCACCGTTCATTATTGAAACGGCAAAGCTTTTGAAAAAAGAGGGTATCGGATATGCCGTTGATACCTCCGGCAGTGTTGAACTGACTGACGATATTAAAGCGGTACTCGACGGAGCGGACCTCGTTATCCTTGATTTAAAATTTTATAACGAGGAAAGCTATAAAAAATACACAAAGGGTAAGTTTGAAAATTTTGATGCCGTGGGCAAATACTGCACGGATAACAATATCCGTCTTTGGCTGAGGACTGTTGTTGTACCCAATATTAACGATAACGAAGAAAGCATCGAAAAATATGCCCAATTCGCCAAGCAGTTTAAGTTTGAAAAATACGAGCTGCTTGCCTTTCACACAATGGGCTTTTTTAAATATGAAAATTTGAAAATCGATAATCCGCTGATAAATACCCCAGCCCTTGACAAAGACAAACTAAAAGAGCTTCAGGAGTATTTAAATAAATGTATAAATAACTGATGAAAAACAACTGTCAACTAAGGCAGTTGTTTTTCATTATTTTTCCATGTTGTTACACAGTTGAATGAGATTGTTAAGAAATTAACAATCTCTTATTTTTGACTCGAAGATTCGCACAAAATTAGTGTGAATTAATTATCATTTTTATGTTATATGGAGAATTTGGATTAAAAATATTGAATTTGTTTTTGTTAGATATTATTATATGAGCAATCAATTGTTAATTAATTAACAATTTAGATTCAGTTTATGGAGGTAAACAAAATGGCTAAGGAAATTATCGACAGTGTTGAAAAGCTTGAGTCAGAGCTTGCAAGAGTTCGTGCCGCTCAAAAAGAGTTTTCAACATACACTCAGGAGCAGGTTGACAAAATCTTCCTTGCTGCTGCAAAGGCTGCCAATATGGCAAGAATTCCCCTTGCAAAAATGGCAGTTGAGGAAACCGGTATGGGCATAGTTGAGGATAAGATTATTAAAAATCACTACGCCGCCGAGTATATTTATAACAAATATAAAAACACAAAAACCTGTGGCGTTATTGAGGAGAATAAGGCATACGGCACTATGAGGATTGCGGAGCCTATCGGTGTTATTGCCGCAGTTATTCCCACCACAAATCCAACATCCACAGCTATTTTTAAAACACTTATTGCACTTAAAACAAGAAACGGTATTATCATTTCACCTCACCCAAGAGCAAAAAAATCAACTGCTGCTGCCGCCAAGATTGTGCTTGACGCCGCTGTTGAGGCAGGTGCACCTGAGGGCATTATTTCTTGGATTGACGCTCCGTCCCTTGAAATGACAAATCTTGTTATGAAGGAGTCGGACATTATCCTTGCCACAGGCGGTCCCGGTATGGTTCAGGCTGCTTATTCCAGCGGTAAGCCCGCACTTGGCGTTGGCGCCGGCAATACTCCTGCAATCATTGACGAAAGCGCAGACATATTAAAGGCTGTTAACTCAATTATTCATTCAAAGACCTTTGATAACGGTATGATTTGCGCCTCTGAGCAGTCCTGTATTGTTGACAAAAAAATTTATAAAGAGGTTCGTAAGGAATTTGAGGACAGAGGTTGTTATTTCCTTAAGGACGATGAAATTGAAAAGGTACGTAAAACAATTATCATCAATGGCTCTCTTAATGCAAAAATCGTAGGTCAGAAGCCCGTAACAATTGCGGCTCTTGCAGGGGTTAAGGTGCCTGAGAATACAAAAATTCTTATCGGTGAGGTTGAGTCTGTTGACATCAGTGAGGAGTTTGCTCACGAAAAGCTTTCACCTGTTCTTGCAATGTATAAGAGCGAGGATTTCAGCGACGCGCTGGCTAAGGCAGAGCAGCTTATCGCAGACGGCGGATACGGTCATACATCATCTGTTTATCTTAACGAAACAACAGAGAGAGCAAAGATTGACGAGTTTGCAGCACGTATGAAGACCTGCCGTATTCTTGTTAATACTCCGTCATCTTTCGGCGGTATCGGCGACCTTTACAACTTTGACCTTGCACCGTCGCTTACACTTGGCTGCGGCTCATGGGGCGGCAACTCTGTATCAGAAAATGTAGGTGTTAAGCACCTGCTCAATATTAAAACCGTTGCAGAAAGAAGGGAAAATATGCTTTGGTTCAGAGCTCCTGAAAAGGTTTACATTAAGAAAGGCTGTCTGCCGGTTGCTCTTGACGAGGTTGGCACCGTAATGGGCAAGAAAAAGGTATTTATCGTTACCGACTCCTTCCTTTACAACAACGGCTACACAAAGCCTATTACAGATAAGCTTGATTCAATGGGTATTGTTCATTCAACATTCTTTAATGTTGCTCCGGACCCAACCCTTGCCTGTGCAAAGGAGGGTGTTGCCCAGATTAACGCCTTCCAGCCTGATTGTATTATTGCAGTGGGCGGTGGCTCCGCAATGGACGCGGCAAAGATTATGTGGGTACTTTACGAGCATCCTGAGGTAGATTTCTTTGACCTGGCAATGAGATTTATGGATATCCGTAAGAGAGTATATACCTTCCCTAAAATGGGTGAAAAGGCATATTTCATTGCAGTTCCCACATCGGCAGGTACAGGCTCAGAGGTTACACCGTTTGCGGTTATTACCGATGAAAAATCAGGCACAAAGTATCCTCTTGCCGATTACGAGCTTATGCCGAATATGGCAATTGTTGATGCTGATTTCCATATGAATGCACCTAAGGGACTTACTGCCGCATCAGGTATTGACGCAGTTACCCACGCACTTGAGGCTTACGCATCAATGATGGCTACAGAATTTACCGACGGCCTTGCAATTGAGGCTCTTAAGAATATCTTTGAATATTTGCCAAGGGCATATGACAACGGTCCAAACGACCCTGTTGCAAGAGAAAAAATGGCTAATGCCGCCACAATGGCAGGTATGGCCTTTGCCAATGCCTTCCTTGGTGTTTGTCACTCAATGGCTCATAAGCTCGGCGCCTTCCACCACCTTCCGCACGGTGTTGCAAACGCACTTATGATTGATTATGTACTTGAGTTTAATGCCGCAGAGGTTCCTGCAAAGATGGGTACCTTCAGCCAGTATGATTATCCTAAAACCCTTGCACGTTATGCTCAGATTGCAGACTCACTTGGCATAAAGGGCAGAACAGACGAGGCTAAGCTTAAGGGACTTATTAAAAAAATTGACGAGCTTAAAGAGTATTGCGGTATCAAAAAGTGCATTAAGGACTACGGCGTTGATGAGCAGTATTTCCTTGATACTCTTGACGATATGGTTGAGCAGGCATTTGATGACCAGTGCACAGGTGCAAACCCAAGACTTCCTCTTATGAGCGAAATCAAGGATATGTACCTCAGAGCATACTACGGCAAGTAAATATCTTGATTGCAGGGTTGTAATCAGCTATAATAAACAGGGGGTGTCTTTATGGCAACTATTAAAGAAAGAGAACATAAAAAGATTTACCGTGACGGCGATAAGCTTGTTAAGGAGTTTGACGAAACCTTTACTAAGGCAGAGGTACTTAACGAAGCCCTTAACAACGCAAGAATTGAGGAAACAGGCTTAAAAATTCCCAAGCTCCTTAATGTTTCAAAAACGGAGAACGGCTGGGCAATTACAAGAGAATATATCGAGGGTGAAACTCTTGCGGATTTGATGAAGAAAAATCCTGAAAAAGAGGACGAATACCTTGAAAAATTTGTTGACCTTCAGCTTGAAATTCATTCAAAGAAGGCTCCTCATCTCAACAAGATTAAGGATAAGATGCACGCAAAAATCAGTGCGTCATCCTATGAGGCAACCGTACGCTATGACCTTCATAACCGTTTGGAGGGTATGAAAAAGCATACAAAGGTGCTTCACGGTGACTACTGTCCTTCAAATATTGTTGTTACTCCCGACGGCGAGTATTACATTATCGACTGGGCGCACACCACACAGGGTAATGCCTCAGCAGACGCCGCAAGGACTTATCTTATCTTTAACCTTCAGGGTAAAAAAGACCTTGCAGAAAAATATCTTAACCTTTTCTGCAAAAAGGCTGATATTGCAAAGCAGCTTGTACAGCAGTGGATGCCAATCGTAGCCTGCTCTGAAAGCGTTAAAAATAAGCCGGAGGAGAAGGAGCTCCTTGACTCTTGGG
>CAMBQD010000044.1 GCA_945869905.1 uncultured Clostridia bacterium
CCCCGCCTTTAAAATGAAGTTCTGGAACATCGGCGGAGAGGGACAGGTGCTGATAGGCGGTCTTGCAACGGTTGCCTGTATGATTATGCTGGGCGGTAAAATTCCCAATGCACTGCTTATCCTTTTAATGATTATAACATCAATTATTGCAGGTGCCGTTTGGGCAGTTATACCGGCAGTGTTTAAGGCTAAATTTAATACAAACGAAACACTGTTTACTCTTATGATGAACTATGTTGCCATTCAGCTTGTTTCATATTTTGAAATGTATTGGGAAAATCCCAAAGGCTCCAGCAACATAGGTATTGTTAATCAGGCAAGCCACGCAGGTTGGTTGCCAACCATCGGCGGCAAGGATTATCTTTTAAATATCATTGTTGTTTTAGCTATCACCGTTGCAATGTATATTTACTTGAAATACAGTAAGCACGGATACGAGCTTGCAGTTGTAGGCGAAAGTGAAAACACGGCAAGATATATAGGCGTAAATGTTAAAAAGGTTATTTTAAGAACTATGGCGCTGTCAGGTGCTGTGTGCGGTATTGCAGGTCTGCTCCTTGTGGGCGGAACTAACCATACAATTTCCACCACAACCGCCGGCGGACGCGGCTTTACGGCAATTATGGTGTCCTGGCTTGCTAAGTTTAATCCGATTTATATGATTTTGACTGCCTTTATAATTTCTTTTCTTGAAGTGGGTGCAGGTGAAATATCAACAGTTTACGGATTTAATGAATCCTTTTCCGATATCATTACAGGCATTATCCTGTTCTTTATCATCGGCAGTGAATTTTTCATAAATTACGAATTAAAATTTCGTAAATCAAAAAAGGAGGTAAAGTAATATGTTTGCAACAATAATTGCTTTTCTCCACAGAGCCATAATGCAGGGTATCCCACTGCTGTTTGGTTCAACAGGTGAAATTCTTACTGAAAAGTCCGGTAACCTTAACCTCGGTATTCCCGGCGTTATGTATATCGGCGGTATGAGCGGTGTTATCGGTGCGTTTGTTTATGAAAACTCACTGAGCTCCCCATCAGAAGCAAATGCCTTTTTAGCAGTTATCATTCCTCTGCTTTCAAGCCTTTTGGGCTCTCTTGTTGCAGGCTTGATTTATTGCTTCTTAACCGTAACTCTCAGAGCAAATCAGAATGTAACCGGTCTTGCACTGACAACCTTCGGTACAGGCTTTGGTAATTTCTTCGGCGGTTCTCTTATCAAAATCACAGGTGCAGACGTTCCGTCAGTTGCCCTTACCACAACAAGTAACTTTTTCAGAACCACCGTTCCCTTTGCAAAAACTACAGGCTGGTTCGGCGACCTGTTTTTGAATTACGGCTTTTTAGCCTATACGGCAATTATCATTGCCCTTATTTGCTCATACTTTTTAAATCATACAAAGGGCGGACTCCATTTAAGAGCAGTTGGTGAAAACCCTGCCACAGCAGACGCCGCAGGTATAAACGTTGAAAGGTCAAAATATCTTGCAACCTGTATCGGCTCAATGATTGCCGGCTTGGGCGGTCTGTATTACGTTATGGACTACGCCAACGGCGTATGGTCAAACGACGGCTTTGGTGACAGAGGCTGGTTGGCTATCGCTCTTGTTATCTTTGCAATTTGGAAACCGAATATGAGTATACTCGGCTCAATCGTTTTCGGCGGACTTTATATTGCATTTTTGTACGTGCCTTGTGCATTGCGTACTCAGGAGCTTTTCAAAATGCTGCCTTATGTGGTAACAATAATCGTTCTTATTATCAGCTCAATGCGTAACAAGAAGGAGAATCTTGGCCCTGCGGCATTAGGTCTGTCATACTTCCGTGAGGAAAGATAAATAAAGAATAGCAACCCCCGATGCAGTAAGATTAACTGCATCGGGGGTTTTATGTTATAACAGAGAAATTTTACTTTTGTTTGTATTCACAGATGGTCTTTCTTGTTTGGAGTATACTGCCCGATGTAACGGAAAACTCGTCAAGTCCCCATTCAATAAGATTTGGTATCAGCCTTGCGTCTGCCGCCGCTTCACCGCACATACCAACCTGTATGCCTGCTTTTTTAGCATTTTTTATTGTCATTTCAATTGCTCTCATAACAGCCGGCTGGAATGTGTTATACAGATTGCTGACATTGGCATTTCCACGATCAACAGCCATTGTGTAGCCTGTTAAATCATTAGTACCGATTGAGAAGAAATCAACCTCCTTTGCCAGTAAATCGGAGATAAGCACAGCCGCAGGCGTTTCAATCATAACGCCTAATGGTACATTTTTGAACTGTGTTCCTTCCGAATTCAGCTCCTCAGCACATTTCTTAATAAGCTCCTTTGCGGCTTTAACCTCCTCCAAGCAGGTAACAAGAGGGAGCATAATTTTTATGTTTCCGTAAACAGAGGCTCTTAAAATTGCTCTTATTTGCTTTTTGAAAAGCTCAGGATTGTCAAGACAGTATCTTATAGCCCTGTGACCGAGAAAAGGATTTTCCTCCTTTTCTATATGAAGATAGGGGATATCCTTGTCGCCGCCGATATCAAGAGTCCTAATGATAACCTCTTTACCGTTCATCGCTCTTGCAACGGTGGAGTATGCCTCAAACTGCTCCTCCTCGGTGGGCTCGTTTGCCCTGTCCATAAACAAAAATTCAGTACGGAAAAGGCCTATTCCCTCACCGCTGTTTTGCAGTACGTTTTGCACATCCTCCGGCTTTCCTATGTTGGCATATACGGCTTTTTTGATACCGTCAGCTGTGACGGTTTCTTTACCGATATATTCCTTAAGGCTTTCCTTTTCCTTTAAATATTTGTTTTGCAGGGATGTGTATTTGTCTATTTCAATTTCAGAAGGGCAGGTGATTACCTTTCCTTTAAATCCGTCTGTAATAATCTGCATACCGTCTTTTATTATTTCGGTAGCATTAACAACCGAAAGCACAGCCGGAATGCCCATTGCTCTTGCTAAAATTGCACTGTGGCTTGTAACACCGCCAACCTCTGTAATAATTGCAGAAACATTATTTTTGTTAATCTTACTTGTCATAGACGGAGTAAAATCCTTTGCCACAAGAACGGAATTTTTAGGAACAGTTGATATGTCTATGCTCTTTACACCTAAGAGAGCCTTAAGCAGGCTGTCTCTGATATCCTTAACATCTGAGGCACGCTGATTTGTAAGCTCGTCATCAACAGAAGAAAACATATCAATAAACATATTGCAAACAGTATCTACTGCTTTTTCGGCAATACTTCCCGAATCAATATTCTCCTGCATTTGAGAAATCATAAAAGGGTCACTGAGCATTACAATATGTCCTTCAAGAATTTCCGCTTCTTTTTCACCTACAGCTTCCTTAATATCTGAAGCAAGCTTTTTAGTTTCTTCAATAAAGCTGTCAACAGCATTTTGCAGACGAGCCTTTTCGCTTTCTGCATCGGTATATTTTACATTGCTGTAATCTGTACTTATATCACCTATGATTACAGCCTTTCCTATGCCATAGCCCTGACTTACGCCAATACCCTTAAGCATATCTGTTCCCTCCCGTTTTTAAAAGTGGGACACAGATTTACTATGTCCCATTTGATTTTTTATTCACCAAAGCCTGATTCAATCATTTCAATTGCTTTGTTTAACATTTCCTTTTCATCAGGACCGTCGCATTCAACGGTAATTTCACTACCGTATTTAATGCAGGCAGCCATAATATTCATTATGCTTTTTCCGTTAATTTTTTTGTCGTTTGTAATGATGTTAATGTTTGAGCTGTATTTTGTCATTTCAGTTACAAACACATTTGCCGGTCGCATATGAAATCCCATTTCATTTGTGATTTTTGTTGTCTGTGAAACCATAATTCTTTCTCCTTTTACAGCTTAAGCTTAAGCATTTTCTTTCTTCGTCTTTTTGAGGATTGCCAGCATAAGTGCACCTGCAACTGAGCCTACAACCAAAGCAACAATGTATCCTAACGGCTTGTCGACAACTGCAAAGGTGAATATACCACCGTGAGGAGCAGGGCAAGCACATCCAAATAGTGATGAAACTGCACCTGCAACTGCAGAACCAACCATACAGGATGGAATTACTCTTAGTGGGTCTGCTGCAGCGTAAGGAATTGCTCCCTCTGTTATGAAGCACAAGCCCATAAGATAGTTTACAGGACCGTTTTTAAGCTCCTCCTTAGTCCACTTTTTCTTATTAAATGTTGTTGAAAGAGCAATTGCAATAGGTGGTACCATACCGCCAATCATAACTGCTGCCATAATCCAGGTGTTGCCGTCGGCAATAGCAGCTGTGCCGAATACATAGGCTGCCTTGTTGAAAGGACCGCCCATATCGGTTGCCATCATTGCGGCAAGCACGATTGACAGCAGGATTCTGCTGGTTTCACCCAGTGACGAAAGTCCGTTTGCAAGTCCTGAATTGAGTATGCCGATAAATGGATTGATTGCCAGCATAACTATGCCTATAAGCAGTGTGCCCAAAAGGGGATAGATGAATACAGGCTTAATTCCGTCCATTGATTTGGGCAGCCAATTGAATGCTTTTTTTAGAAGATTTACAAGTACACCTGCAACGAAGCCTGCAAGCAGTGCACCTAAAAAGCCTGATACTGCAGTATCATCGCCTGTAGGTGATGAAAGTGTTGCACCGGTGGTGGCAAGATAACCGCCTACGATACCGGGCAGTAAGCCGGGTCTGTCGGCAATTGACTGTGCAATATATCCTGCAAGGATGGGCAGCATAAATGCAAATGCCGCTTTACCAATCCAGAACACAACTGACGCAACAGGGTTTGTAAAACCAAAATTGCCGCCGACATTTGCGTTACCTGCAATAGTGTCAATTAAGAAGCCAAGGGCAATCAGCACACCGCCTCCGACAACGAATGGAAGCATATGTGATACGCCGTTCATCAGATGCTTGTAAAGCTTTCTGCCGAAGCCTTCCTTTTCCTCGTCATAGGCTTGCTCCTCGGCGCCGTCCTCGTGATAAATAGGAGCTTTGCCGTCAATGATTTTCTGTACCAGCTCTTCAGGCTTGTTGATACCGTTTGAAACGGAGGTCTTTATAACAGGCTTGCCGTTAAATCTTGCCATCTCAACATTTTTGTCGGCGGCAATGATTATTCCGTCACATTCTTCAATCTCTTTTTTAGTCAGTATATTCTTTGCTCCGCCTGAGCCGTTTGTTTCTGCCTTAAGGGGATATCCCAGCTTTTCTCCTGCCTTTTCCAGTGCCTCGGCGGCCATATATGTGTGAGCAATACCTGTGGGGCAGGCTGTTACGGCGAGTATTCTGTAGCCCTCTTTAACAGCAGGTGTATCTGCTTTTTTCTCATCGGGATATTTTTCCTTTTCCTTTTTGTCAATGACAGATAAAAATTCATCCGGGGTTTTTGCATTTCTTAAGTCTGCGCAAAACTCAGGCTCCATAAGCATTACCATAAGCCTTGAAAGTATTTCAAGATGAAGGTCGCCGTCAAGGGGAGCGGCTATCATAAACAGAATGTCAGAGGGCTTGCCGTCGGGAGCATTGTAGTCAACTCCTGCAGGAACGGTGATTGCCGAAAGACCTGCTGATTTAACGCTGTCTGATTTTGCGTGTGGAACTGCAATACCCTCGCCGATTGCAGTTGAGCCCTGAGCCTCTCTTTCAAGAATTGCCTTTTTGTATTCGGCAGTGTCTTTTAAGTTTCCTGCTTTTTCGTGGAGAGCAATCAGCTTGTCGATTGCCTCTGATTTTGAATTTGCGGAGGTGTTAAGCTCAATTGCATCAGCCTTTAATAAGTCAATAATTCTCATAACCTTATCCTCTCTATTTCAATTTATCATTGTTAAGCATTTTTTCTATTTCATTCTTAGTTGCAAGGCTTGGTGAAAATGCAGTTGCATTTCCGCAGGCAGAGCCCAGCTTTAACGCATATGCGTAATCACCCGTCTTGTAGTAGCCTGCAAGAAAGCCTGCAACCATTGAGTCACCGCATCCCACCGAGCTAACCGGCTTACCCGGTACATTACCCATTGTGTGAATACCGCCGTTTTCGTCCAGCAGTGCGGCACCGTCCTTTCCTCTTGAAACAAGCACGTTTCTTGCTCCCATTTCCTGAAGCCTTCTGCCGTACCTTTCTATATCTTCAAGAGTTTTAATTTCCACTGAAAATATTTCACCTAATTCGTGATGATTCGGCTTTACCATCAGCGGCTTGTATTTAAGGACATTTTTCAGCAAATCACCGGTTGCATCAACAACAAAATCTATTCCCTTGTCCTGTAGACTGTCGAGGATTTTTTCATACATGTTGTCAGGCAGTGCTTTTGGAATTGAACCTGCCAGCACAAGGCAGTCACCCTTTTTCAGCTCCTCCAGCTTTGAAAAAAGGGAACGTATATCCTCCTCAGCTATTTCCGGACCGCAGGCGTTTATGTCTACCTCTCTGTCGGATTTGATTTTTACATTGATTCTTGTATATCCTTTTTTTAGATAAACAAAATCATTTTTTATACTGTCGGCATTGAGCATATCCTCTATCTGCCTGCCGGAAAAGCCTGCCAAAAAGCCAAGAGCCTTGTTTTTTACTCCCAGACGTGACAGTATAACCGATACGTTAATTCCCTTTCCGCCGTAGTAAAGCTGCTCGCCTTCAGTGCGGTTGATGTCGTTTGACTGCAGGTCCTTAACGTACATCACGTAATCAAGTGCAGGGTTAAAGGTAACAGTATAGATCATTAAACCACCTCTTTTAGAACCGTGCGTTTTTTTATTTTTTCGTTGTTGCACCTGTCGGTAACAATACAGGCGGCGTCCAACGAGGCAAAGGTTACTGCGCTGACCTTGTCAAATTTTGACGAGTCTGCCAGAACATATGACACAAAGCTGTGCTCAATTGCAACCGCTTTGAGCATTGCCTCCTCAGTGTCAGGGGTTGTATATCCCTGCTTTTCGCTTATTCCGTTTGTTCCGATAAATGCCTTTGTAAAGGAATATTTTTGCAAATTCGTTGCGGCAACAAGACCGATAATCGCCTCTGTTGATTGCTTAAGATGTCCGCCTAAAACCATTGTTTTACAGCCGTTTTTGGCAAGCTGCTTGGCATGCTCAATGCCATTAGTGACAAAGGTTGCTTTTGAATTTTTAAGATATGATGTCATAAGCAGGGTGGAGGTGCCTGCATCAACAAAAACAAAATCATCGTCTTGTATTTGACTTGCGGCATACTCGGCAATTTTTTTCTTTTCCTCAGTATGCTTTGTAAGCTTTTCCTCTATATTATCCTCAAGCCTTATAAACTCCTGATTAAGTGCAGTCGCGCCCCCGTGCACCTTGTTCAGCTTGCCTTCACCGGCAAGTGCGGTAAGGTCACGTCTTATTGTGGATTCGCTGGTGGAAAGAATTTCCGTCAGCCGTGAAACCGTTACCGAGCC
>CAMBQD010000045.1 GCA_945869905.1 uncultured Clostridia bacterium
ATCGCATCATCATACTTCAGTTTGATATTTTCTTTTTCAGATAAGATTTCCGATGCTAACTTTGTTAAAGCATCAAGTTCAACGCTTTCATTTAAATCTACAATTTCCTTTGGGGGCTCATATTCCAATGCACCCATACCTCTTTGACCGGTATAACAAAGTTTTTCTATTGAAGACAAACTATCTGCTTCTCTACCTTGATTCTGCAGATACCTATTAATTACAATGTTACCGAATTTATCCGGAAGGGAATCGGCAACCATACCCGGTAATCCTTTGAAGGTTTCTTCAGACAATGATGGGAATACGTAAGTTTGAATTGACAAAGGCATTTTTATTGGTGAAACCTCAATACCACTGGATATAAAATCATCATCATATTGAAAACCTATTAATCCATTTACTTGTTGATGAAGGTAACCTACAGTTGACCCCCACAATTTCACTTTGACAGTTTTTATACTCATAATCAATACCTCTACTTATCTTCTCCCCAAACCCATTTTGTAGTTTGCTTTTTACTGTTTCGTTTTGCCCTTTTTCTTACAGGCTTTTCTTCAAACAAAGATTTAAAATCAGGTTGCATTTCAGGAATCAAAATATCTAAGTTATCCAGCATATTTAGTGCAGATAGAATTTTAATGTAATTTGAAAATTTGGAATCAACTCCATTTTCTATTCTAACCTCAGTACTTGAGGAAATTCCACACTTGTCTGCCAATTCTGCCTGTGTGATATTTAAAGAAATCCTGTGTTGTTTAATTCGTTGACCAATTTCTTTTAAAATAGTTTGCTCGTTCTGATTACCTGTAATTATCATAGATACACCTCGATTTCTAACTTGTCAAATTTGCATAATTAGAATAACATATAGTGATTAATTTGTCAATTATGATAAATTATATTTTTGCATAAAAAACTCCGATTGTACTTTTTAATTAGTATTATATTACCACCTCCATTAAACATTGAATTTGTGTGTAGAAAAATCATATCGCCAAAATATAAGTTATAAGCAGACATTGAGAAATGGATGAGAATTCCGTTTTTTGCGATAATTGCTGTACATATGTACCGCTTTATCGCAAAAAACGGAAAACGCCAAAATTATTGACGGCTCGATGCCGTTAATAATTTTTAATAAATCTGTTTCTTCAATCTCATCGTTAATCTTAATTGTCCTTATTGATACGAGAACATCAAAAATTAACATCGGCATGGTTATCGCCATTTATCAAAGTCTGACATAACTTATGGTCTAAGTATAGCATCTACAGGTGCCATTGCGGCTCCCATATTATTTGCGTCGGTTATGCCAAGGTCGGTTATTGTACCGATTTGGACTGCTTTAACCTTTATGCCTTCTCCCGTCTGTTCAATCACAGCACTGCCGGCACCTGTTACCGTCCACTGGGCACTGGGCGGACGCTGACCGCCGTATTCAAGCGGAAAACGAAATTGTCTTTCCGATGAACAAAAATGGCTTGATGTGCCTGCAACAACGCATTTTGCTCCGCCGTCCACAAGCATTGACCCTGTTGAAAGGGAAAGCGCCATGGTCGAGCAGGCTCCGTAAAGTCCTATTGACGGTATTTCCAAATCCTTAAGCGCAAAAGCAGAGCCCATACATTGGTCAAGCAAATCTCCGCTTAAAACAAAATCCACCTCTGACGGACTTTTCTTTGCAGCAGATAAAGCCCTGATGATTGCATCATGAAGCATTGCAGACTCGGCAAGCTCGTATGATTGCTGTCCCATTGTGGTATCCTCAAAAATTGCGTCAAATTCTTCGGCAAGAGGTCCTTCACCCTCTTTTTTCCCTACTACGCCGGCGTGGCCTGTTATTATAGGAGGCACGTCAAAAAATACTGTTTTTCCTTTTATGTGCATAATAAAACACCTCGGTTATATTTTAACCGAGGTGTTAGTAATTATTATTTAATTTTTATTTTGAAAGCATTGTGTATCTGTGAGGCGGAAGAGTAATAACACCGTTTTTGCAATCGTAATCAAAATAGCAATAGGAATTATTCCAGTGGTCACCAACGATTATTTTTGTTTCGGTTTCATTATTATTTACAGCCACAAGCACACTGCCTGAGTTACTCCTTCTTTCATATGCAATGGCGGAATTTTCACAAAAAACAGGGATAAACTCACCGTCGGCAAGGGCTTTTGTACCCTTTCTGATTTGACCCAAACGCTGATACCATTTCAGCAAATCCTTATTTTGATTTTTCCACTGCATACAGCCGCGGTTAAACGGGTCCTTCATACCCTGCATACCGATTTCATCGCCATAATAAATTGACGGAACACCGGGTAATGTAAACTGTATAAGGCTTGCTATTTTCATCATTGAAATGCCCTTAAGGTAATCATAGGAGGACAGGCTGTTATGCTCATACTGCCAATGCCTTCCCCTTCCCTCGCTGTCAGGACCGGCAAGGCGTGTAATTGCACGTTCGGTATCGTGAGTACCTATATGATTCATAAGCACATTTAAGACCTGTGGCGGATAATTTTCCACAATGCTCATAACTGCGTCAAAGAAATTTTCTCCGTGACCGAAGCGAACAAAATTTAAAACGGCATCTGCAAAGGGGTAATTCATAACCGAATCAAGCTGATTGCCCAAAAGATACCTTCTGCGCTGACCGTAGGCAAATTTGTTTGTGGCATCCTCCCAAACCTCGCCAATAATGAGAGCGTTTTCGTTTTCCTCCTTAACTGCCCTTCGTAAATCGTCAAGAAATACATCCGGCAGTTCATCAGCAACATCAAGTCGCCATCCGCTTACTCCGCAACGCATCCATTTGCGAAGTATACCGTCCTTGCCACAGATATATTCACGGTAATTTTTATCCTCTTCAACAACCTCCGGCAGTAATTTAATACCCCACCAGGCGTGGTAATCGTCAGGCCAGTTGATAAACTTGTACCAGCTGAAATAAGGACTTTCCTTACTGTTGTAGGCACCTAAGGTGTCATAACGGTTGTACATATTAAAATACCTGCTGTCACAGCCTGTATGGCTGAAAACACCGTCAAGTATAACTGATATGCCGTATTTTTCCTTTGCGGTTTTGCAAAGGCTTTTTAAGTCCTCCTGTGTGCCTGCAAGGCTGTCTATTTTTTCATAATCGGCAGTATCATATCTGTGATTTGAGTGTGCCTCAAATATAGGGTTAATATATATACAGTTAACGCCTAAATCCGCAATATAGGGCAATTTCTTTTCTATCCCCCTAAGATCACCGCCGAAATAGTCGTTATTCCAAATACCGTTCATATCCTCCTCACGCCAATAGGGCTCTTCACCCCATTTACGCATTACACGTGAGTCAGGAACATTTTCTTTTTTCTCTCCGGAATTATAGAATCTGTCGGGAAAAATCTGATAAATAATTCCGCCCTTTATAAAATCGGGAGTTTTAAAATCCTTATCGTATACGGTTTGCTGGAACTGCTTTTCCGAGGCAGAGAAATCACCCTTTCCGCCGCCGATATTCATAATAAAGCTTTTACCCCAAGGTGTTTCAAGCTCAAAATGATAAAAATAAAGTCCTGCCGTGGTGGCGCTGAAATGCAGCTCCCAATACTCGTAATCATCACCGCACATACCTGCCCAAAACATATTGTAGTAAGCCGTGCACTCATTCTCGCCGTCTTTTGTAATGGCAAGCGTTGCACAGCTGCATCTGCAATCTCTGGGAACGGTGATACGAAATTTGCACTTTTGGTCCGTTGCAAGAGCTGATATTATTGACTTGTAGCTTTTATCCCTTGAGTTAAAAATCAGCATAGTATCCTCAATACACCAAAAGACACGGCGAAAAAATCAAACCGTGTCTGTTGATATTATTTTATTTTGATTTTTTAGTTGCTTTTTGCTTTGGCTTTTTTGCTGCTTTAGGCGCCATCGGAGCACTTTTCTTTGCTGCTTTAGGTGCCTCGCTTTCAAACACAACAGGCTTTGTGTTCCAAATTCTGTTAGCATAATCCATAATTGAACGGTCTGCGCTGAACACACCTGCACCGCTGATATTCATAAGTGACATTCTTGCAAAGCGTTCCTTGTCCTTATAAGCCTCCGCAGAAAGCTGCTGAGCCTTTTGATAATCGGCAAAATCGGCAAGAGCCATATAGGTGTCTGCATTGGTAAGCATAGATGTAATTTCACCGAAATGCTTGCCATTAACACCCTGTGCAATAAATTCAACAGCACCCTTTAATGCGGCATTGTTATTAAGGTACTGCATTGGGCTGTAGCCACTGCTTTTAAGTTGCATAACCTCCGGTGTGGTCATACCGAAAATGAAGATATTATCCTCACCCACAGCGTCATAAATTTCAACATTTGCACCGTCCATTGTTCCCAGAGTAACTGCACCGTTTAACATAAGCTTCATATTACCTGTACCCGATGCCTCCGTTCCGGCAAGAGAAATCTGCTCGGAAATATCGGCAGCAGGCATAAGAGCCTCAGCCAGTGAAACGTTGTAATCCTCCATAAATACAACCTTAATTCTGCCCTTAATGTCAGGGTCGTTATTAACAACCTTGGAAAGAGCGTCAATCAGCTCAATAATCTTCTTTGCCATAAAGTATCCCGGTGCCGCCTTTGATGCAAAGATATACGTCCTTGGCTGAAATTCCATATCGGGATTTGACTTAAGAATCTGATACTCTGCAATTATGTTAAGGACATTGAGCTGCTGTCTTTTGTATTCATGCAAACGCTTAACCTGTACGTCAAAAATTGATGTTGGGTCAATCTCAATGCCGTTTCTCTTTTTAACGATATCTGCAAAGCGCTCCTTGTTGGCAAGCTTGATAGCACTGATTCTGTCAAGCACCTGACTGTCGTTTTTATAATCACGGAGCTTTAAAAGCTCGTCACTCTTTGTAATAAAGCCGTCACCGATAAGCTCGGTAATAAGCTTAGTAAGCTCAGGGTTTGACTGACAAATCCAACGCCTGAAGGCAATACCGTTTGTTACATTCTTAAACTTATCAGGTGTGATGGTATAAAAATCATTGAAAACAGTTTCCTTAAGAATTTCCGAATGAAGAGCGGAAACGCCGTTAACGGAATGAGAGCCGGCAACACAAAGGTTAGCCATTCTGACAACTCCGCCTGAGATAATTGCCATTCTTTCAACCTTGCCTGCATCGTGGGTTGCACCCCATACATATGCGCGGAAACGGTTGTCAATCTCCTTAGTGATTTCGTAAATACGGGGAAGAAGTCTTTTATAAAGGTCCTCACTCCAGCACTCAAGAGCCTCCTTCATTACAGTATGGTTGGTATAAGCAACTGTTTTTGTAACAAGGCTCCAGGCTGTATCCCAATCATATCCGCACTCGTCAAGCATAATTCTCATAAGCTCCGGAATTGCCATTGTGGGATGAGTATCATTAATATGAATTGCAACCTTGTCAGGAAGATTGTCAAGAGTACCGTACTTTGTTAAGTGACGCTGAATAATATCCTGAATTGATGCTGAAACAAGGAAATACTGCTGACGGAGTCTCAGTGACTTACCCTCAGGTGTGTTGTCCGCAGGATAAAGAACCTTTGATATAGCCTCAGCCATAGCTGATTGCTCCATTGCCTTAATATATGAGCCGGAATTAAACAGCCCCATATCAAGCTCAGGCTTTCTGGATGCCCAAAGACGAAGTCTTGAAACACCCTTACCCTTACCGGAAACATACATATCGTAAGGAATTGCAGTTACAACATTGCAATCCTTTTGCTCAACGTGGTGATAGTCGCCGTCCCAGCTGTCGTCAACCCAGCCTTCAAACTTAACCTCAACAGCCCTTTCCTCACGGGGCACAAGCCAAACGTCACCGCCGGGGAGCCAGAAGTCAGGGAGCTCTGTCTGCCAGCCGTCAATAAGCTTTTGCTTAAATATGCCTGCCTCATAACGAATGGAATAGCCCATTGACATAAAGCCGTTGGTGGCAAGGCCGTCAAGATAGCAGGCTGCAAGTCTGCCAAGTCCGCCGTTACCCAAGCCGGCATCAGGCTCCTCCTCATAAAGCCTGTCAAGCTTAACGTCAAAGGACTTGAGAGCCTCCGCAAAGGTATCTGTCAAATCCAAGTTGTAAAGATTATTTTTAAGGGAACGCCCCATAAGAAATTCCATACAAAGATAGTAAATCTCCTTGGAATCCTGTCCCTTTGCTGTTTGACGGAATTCGCTGTTCATTTCTGAAAGCATATCGCGTACAATCATGGAAACTGCTTTATAATACTGCTCGTCTGTTGCAGTTTTAGGATCCACACCGAAGAAATGGCTCAGCTTGTCGCTAATAGCTTTCTTAGCCTGCGCAACTGTCATTTTTTTCATACAAATCCTCCAAAATATATTTTAAATTTCACAATTTTTCCAATGTGCTTTGTACATTATATACTAAAAATCAGTTTTTTGCAATAGCAAGCTTAAAATATGCCTGTTAATTCTTTCTTCCTCTCTTAAGGAATTTACCTATCAGCAGATTTGCCAGCTCCTTAATGGGCTTGATATTTACCAAAAGCATCACTGCCAGCATTACTGCTTCAAGGATGTAAAGCAACACCGTATTCTTCAGTGTAAGCATAAGAACACTTTGAGTGATAAGCAATGCTGTTTCAATCAGCATAAGAGGCAGCTTGAAATCAATTTTAATATATTTTCTTGTGTTGGAACCCCTTGTGGCAAATACCACTAAAAATGCACACACAGTGGCAATGGCGGCCCCGTTGGCACCGATTTTAGGTATAAACACAAGATTTAACACAATATTTGTAATTGCGCCTGACGATGCGGTAAGCAGTGCCATAAAAGATTTCTTCTCAGCCATATAGACAGACGCAAGGAAATTCACTATGCAGGAATATGTTGTGGCGATAATGAGGATAGGAACATATGTCCATGATTCAAAATACGAGGGTGCCACAAGTATTTTTGTAAACAGCTGACAGAAAAGTATAAGCGCCGACGCCACTGCAAACACACCGCCGCTGTAAACCCTGAACACTCTTGTAAAAAACTGTGCTCTGTCCTTACTGTCATATTCATCAACTGCGGAAAGCTGCCAAGCGTCAATAAATATCTGTGAAAACAAAATAACAAAATTAGGAATTTTTGACGCTGCCGTGTACAATCCGTTTGCTGATGAGCCTACAAAATAGGTAATCATATATCTGTCTGACACATTGATTATCCACCAAAGAATTACCGTAGGAATAAGCGGAACACAGTATTTTAACATCTGCCCCGCAATTCCCTTTTCCATAAGATGAGGCTTAACATACCTGTAAAGCCCGGCGGTAAATGTATAAAAAATTATTGAGCAGGCATCGGATGCTATTATGGCAACGATATATCCTGTTACTCCCCATTTGAAAACGCC
>CAMBQD010000046.1 GCA_945869905.1 uncultured Clostridia bacterium
TTCGCCCCTGTTGCCCTTTGCCGTAAAAGGAAGACGGCAGGGCTGGGCGCACAGACCTCTGTTTCCGCTGCGTGAGCCCAGCATTGATGAAAGATAGCATTGTCCCGATACAGACATACATAAGGCACCGTGAACAAAAATCTCAAGCTCCAAATCGGTGCTTTCCTTTACTTCCCTGATTTCCTCAAGGCTCATCTCACGTGCCAGTACAATTCTGCTAAGCCCCATTTTTTCTGCACGCTTTGCTCCCGCAGGGGACATAATACTCATTTGAGTTGAGCCGTGAAGCCTTGCATCAGGGAAATGCTCCCTAATCATTTTTATTATGCCGATATCCTGAACGATAAATGCGTCCACACCAATGCTCATTGCATATTTTACTGTGTTATATGCGGACTCAAATTCATCGTCGGACACAAGTATATTAAGGGTTAAGTAAACCTTAACCCCTCGTCTGTGGCAATATTCCACTGCCTTTTTCAGTTCCTCATTATCAAAATTGCCGGCATTACGGCGGGCATTGAACATTTTACCACCAAGGTAAACTGCGTTTGCACCACTGCGTACACCGGCAATCAGTGACTCCATACTGCCTGCTGGAGCCAAAATCTCATATTTCATATAATTCCTTATCTGTTAAGCTTTTCTCTTAAATCGGAAATTTCACGGTTAAGCCTTTCAACCTCGCGTCTGGCAACCTCAACCTCCATTTTGGCTCTTGCACTTTCCTCAAGATAATCTTTGATTTGTACCCTGAGATTATCGGCAGATGCAGATGCCTTTTTGCAGTCATCTGCCTGGTCAAGGGCAACAAGCACGGCAGCCTGCGTCATTGACAGTGATGGGTTGGAATTGCATACGGTGCGGATTTCGTTGCTGATTTCCTCCGCCAGCATTTCAACATACTGCGGGTCATCCTCTGTAACAATTGTATAGGTTGCACCGCCGATTTTAACTTGAACTCTGTTTTTATTCATGTTTTACACCTTCATATAACATTTAGCTGTCGACATATTTCTACCTAATAAGTATATCAGCAAAATATCTAAATGTCAATGTGCTTGCTGTCAAGGTGTTAAATTAATTTTTTCCAAGCAAAAACAGGCAGTCATTTTTGTGACTGCCTGTTTTGTGGGTTAATACTTTTTAAGCTGTTCCTCATTAAAGTCCTCAAGGAATTCGTCATATGTTCCCTTGCGGTCAAGGATTGTATTGCCGGATATTTCAATAATTCTGTCTGCCACGGTTTGTACGAACTGGTGGTCGTGAGAGGTGAACAGGATTGTTTCCGGATAACGGATAAGTCCGTTATTAAGTGCCGTGATTGACTCCAGGTCAAGGTGGTTGGTGGGCTCGTCAAGGATAAGCACATTTGCACCTGAAAGCATCATTTTACACAGCATACAGCGTACACGCTCACCACCGGAAAGAACATTTGCCTTTTTCAGTGCCTCCTCACCTGAAAACAGCATTCTGCCAAGCCAGCCCCTGATATCAGCCTCAAGGGTGTAGGTGGTGTACTGCCTGAGCCAATCAACAAGCGTCAGGTCGACTCCGTCAAAATAATTGCTGTTGTCACTGGGGAAATAGCTTTGAGTTGTGGTTACGCCCCATTTAAATGAGCCCTCGTCCGGCTCCATTTCACCCATAATTATTTTGAAAAGAGTTGTTTTTGCCACAACGTCAGAGCCTACAAATGCAACCTTTTCCCTTGGGTGAATTACAAATGATATGTCGTCAAGCACCTTTCTGTCGCCTATTGTTTTGGAAAGGTGGTCAACTCTTAAAAGGTCGTTACCGCATTCTCTGTCAGGCTTAAAGTCAACGTATGGAAAACGTCTGCTGGATACAGGCATTTCAATCATCTCAAGTGCGTCAAGCTGTTTTTTACGGCTTGTTGCCTGCTTTGACTTGGCGGCATTTGCGGAGAAACGCTGAATAAACTCCTGAAGCTCTTTAATCTTCTGCTCGTTCTTTTTGTTCTGGTCCCTTGCCTGTCTTTGACGCATTTGCGTGTATTCATACCAGAAATCGTAGTTACCTGTGTAAAGTTGAATTTTGCCGAAATCAACATCGCAGATATGGGTGCAGACCTTGTTTAAAAAGTGTCTGTCGTGAGATACAACTATTACAGTGTTTTCAAAATCCAAAAGGAAGTTTTCAAGCCAACGTATTGCCGAAAGGTCCAAGTGGTTGGTAGGCTCGTCCAAAAGGAGTATGTCCGGATTGCCGAAAAGTGCCTGAGCCAGCAATACCTTTACCTTCATATCGGAGGGAAGCTGTGCCATTTGCATGTAATGATATTCGTCAGGCACACCCAGCTTGTTAAGCATAAATGCGGCGTCTGACTCGGCATTCCAGCCGTCCATATCGGCAAATTCCGCCTCCAGCTCGCCTGCCTTTATTCCGTCCTCCTCGGTGAAATCCTCCTTCATATAAAGGGCGTCCTTTTCCTCCATAACCTCAATAAGCCTTGGATTGCCCATTAACACCGTGCGGATTACCTCATATTCGTCAAAAGCAAAGTGGTCCTGCTTTAAAACGGAAAGCCTTTCACCGGGTGTGATAAACACCTCACCCTTTTGTGGGTCCAGCTCACCTGACAGTACCTTTAAAAATGTGGATTTACCTGCACCGTTTGCACCGATAATACCATAGCAGTTGCCGGCTGAAAACGTAACGTTAACCCGTTCAAAAAGAACTCTGCCGCCAAACTGTACGGTAACATTGTTTGCCTGAATCATTGCAAATCAATCCTCCTATACAAATTTCGGATATATGATACTACATTAAATGTGTAAAAACAAGTCAAAGTTGATTTTATTTGAAAAATATATTATAATACTATAGTTATTATGGAAGGTGTATGCGGAGGGTTATTTATGGATATCAAAATTTCACCGTCAATGCTGGCGTCTGACTATGCAAATCTTCAGGCAGAGCTGGAAAAATGCCAAAAGGGCGGAGCAGATTTAATTCATCTTGACGTAATGGACGGTCACTTTGTGCCCAACATTTCAATAGGCGCGCCGGTTATTGCCGCAATGAAAAGGGTGTGCAATGTGCCCTTTGATGTTCATCTTATGATTTCCGACCCGTATTTTTATGCAGATGATTTTATCAAAGCAGGTGCTGATATTATCACCTTTCATACCGAATGTCAGTCTGATATCGGCAAAACCATTGACAAAATAATCGCAGGCGGCTGCAGGGCGGCACTTGCCGTTAAGCCCAATACGCCTATTGAGGCGGTTTATCCGTATCTTGACAGGTTGTCAATGGTGCTGGTTATGACGGTTGAGCCGGGCTTCGGCGGACAAAGCTTTATGGAAGGCACTATGCCTAAAATAAAAGCCCTTAGGGAAAAATGTCCTGATATTGATATTCAGGTTGACGGCGGAATTAATACCGAAACCGTAAAAATTGCAGGACGTGCAGGGGCAAATGTTTTTGTGGCAGGCTCTGCCGTATTTAAAAGCGATGACCCTGCAGGCACAATCAGAATTTTAAAGGAAAACGCAAAAATGTAACGGTGATGTTATGAAAAAGAAACGTTTTTATAACAACAAAAAGCGAAATACAAAATGGACGGAGCCTGAAAAGGGAAGAAAAATCAGCTTTGCCGACAAATATATTGATACAGGCAGTGGCTCGGATAAATACGATAAGCGCAGAAAAAAAGAGAAAAAGCCCTTATTCACCAAGGAGCATTTTGAAAAGCTATTTAAATATGTTATTGTTTTTGTGGGCTGCTTTGCGATTATCAGCGTGGGCTATACCGCAATGGATTTGTATATTGAACGTAAGGCAATGCCCGCACAGGAAAACGCCGAAAGCTCAAGCGCAGATTTAAGCAACGTGAATTTAAAGATAAAAAGCAAAAGAATTGAGTCCCTTTCCCTTGACGGCGGCGTAATGCTGTCAGCGGTTATTGACGACACTGTCAGCAGTGGATATACCTCCGTTACCTTTGACCTAAAGCGCGATGACGGTACAATCGGCTATGACAGCGCATTGGCAACAATAGATATGTACGGTGCCGAATCCTCGCCGGCAATTGCCCTTGAAAAATCAGTGGCTCAGTTTTTGGCAAATGATATTTTGCCGGTGGGCAGGATTTCCTGCTACAAGGATAATGTTGCCGCAGAGGGCGACTTAACTGCCGGTATTACCGTTGGCGGAAAGCTGTATGAGGATGCAAACGGAAATACCTACCTTAACCCGAAAAGTGATACGGCTTATAACTATATCAAGGGTATAGTTGAGGAGGTTAGGGCAATGGGCGTTACGGTCTTTGTTCTTGACAACTGTGATTTGCCTGAGGAATTGCAGGCGGATTACGGCGGCGGATACAAGGCACTTGCACAAAGGCTTGAAAATGATTTCGGCAGTGATATTAAGTTTATTGAAGGCGTGTCTGTGTCAATAACCGCAGATGATGCAAAGGATATTGAAAAACAGTGGAATAAAAAAACAAAGGGCATCAGCGGAGATACGGCATTTATTGTAAGCGCCAAGGATGTTGACGCAGTTAAGGAATTTTTAGACAGTCAGAACGGTATAAACTATATTATTTCAGAGTAAAGGCGGTTTTATTATGAAAAAAATCGGTTTGGTTCTAATTTGTTCGGTGTGTATTTGCCTGATGCTTCAGCCCCTTCAGGCTATGGCAAAGGATAATACACCGGTTTTAAGGTCAATCGGCTTTGAGCATGCTGAGATTGACGGTGAATTTAATTCCGATGTCCACGAGTACAGCTTAATTCTTGAGGACAATACGGTTTCACCTACGCTTGAAAGCTATTCCTTTAAAGGTGATGCGGATATTTTTGTTACCTACAACTATGATAACACAAATCATCAGACCGGCATAACCGTTACCCTACAGTATGATACGGGCAGTACAATATACAATTTTACTTATGCAAATTCGGCAGATTATGTTATTAACAATAACAATTTGCTGGAGTCGGTTTACTGTACCTATGGTGAGCTTTCTCCAAGGCTTAATGACGATGATACGGCGTATAAGCTGTATATTCCGTCTGATTTGACTCAGCTTAAAATAACCCCTGTAACCAAGGACGTTAATGCTTACTGTGCTCCGGTGGAAATGACGCTGAGTGACGGTCAGACCGCAAAAATCACTTTGATTTGTACCGCCTCCGACGGCAGTAAAAGGAATTATTCACTTGATATAAAACGTGTTGACAAAACCATTCAGCAGGTTAAGGCAGAAATGGCAGAGCCTGATTTCACCTCCTTTGTTGACGGAACACGTGTTTATCAAAGGCCTGAATTTATCATAACCGTATGTGCAGTGGCAGGCGGCATTACGGTGCTGATTTTATTGTTTGTGCTTACAAGAAGAATTGCGGTTAATCCGTATGACAAGGATGAAAAGCCCTTTTACAGTCCGGTTGAATAGACCGAATGAATTTAATATTATACGAAAGGAGAGCAGCCTATGAATATTGAAAATTTAGAGCTGGAGGAAAAGGCAGAGGAAATACTGGCTCTATACAAGAACAAAAAATATTCACAGATTAAAGATATACTGACAGAAATTAACCCAACGGATATTGCTCTGCTTTTCGACGAATTTGAGCCGGAACAGCAAATATTATTTTTCCGTCTGCTTCCAAAGGAGGAGGCTGCCGAAACCTTTGTTGAGCTTGACAACGATACTCAGGAGGCTATTATCAGAGCCTTTTCGGATACCGAGCTTCGCGAGGTGCTTGACGAGCTTTACCTTGACGATACCGTTGATATTATTGAGGAAATGCCCGCCACAATCGTAAAAAGAATTTTACGCAATACAGACTCGGAAACCAGGGCGTCAATTAACACCCTGCTTAAATATCCGGAGGACAGCGCAGGCTCCATAATGACGCCTGAGTTTGTTGACCTGAAAAAGAATAATACTGTTGAGGACGCATTTAAACGTATCCGCCGTACAGGTGTGGATAAGGAAACCATTTATACCTGTTATGTAACCGATGAATCAAGGCACCTTATCGGTGTTACTACGGTTAAGGAGCTTTTGCTCCACGAGTATGACGATAAAATTGCCGATTTGATGGAAACAAATGTTATATATATCAATACTCACGACGACCAGGAAACAGCGGCAAATTTGCTTAGCAAATACGATTTTCTTGCACTGCCTGTTGTTGATATGGAGCATAGGCTTGTAGGTATCATCACCGTCGATGACGCTATGGATGTATTGCAGGACGAGAACACCGAAGACATCCAAAAGATGAACGCTATTATGCCCAATGAAAAGCCTTATCTTAAGATGAGTGTTTTTGAAACCTGGAAATCAAGGGTTTTATGGCTGCTGTTTCTTATGGTCAGCGCAACCTTTACCAGTATGATTTTAAACGCCTTTGAGGATAAGCTTTCCGCAATGATTGTCCTTACCTCCTTTATTCCAATGCTCACAGGCACCGGCGGTAATGCCGGCGGACAGGCAAGCGCAGTTATTATACGTGCATTGTCGCTTAAGGAGGTTGATTTTAGGGACATTTTCAAGGTTCTGTGGAAGGAAATTCGCGTGGGCTTTGTATGCGGAATTACTCTTGCGGCAGTTAACTTTGTTAAGATATGGTTTGTGGACAGATTACTTTTAGGTATGGACGGCATCACCTTAAAGGTGGATTTGGTTATAAGCCTTACACTTGTAATAGAAATAATTTTTGCCAAGGCTGTGGGCTGTGCATTTCCCGTTTTAGCAAAGAAAATAAAGCTGGACCCCGCCGTAATTTCCCAGCCGTTTATTACAACTGTTATTGACGCACTTTCACTTTTAATTTATTTTGCACTTGCCACATCAATACTTCACATATGACAAAAGCAGGCAGTCACCATAAGATGACTGCCTGTTTTGCCGGTTACCTATTTAGTACATATTGTATCATTTTTTACTGACAACAAAAGATAAACTTGTCAAATCGTACACAATTTATTTAATTTATATTATAGATAATCGGCTGATAATATGATACAATATTATTCATTAGGTAGTATGTAAGAAAGGAAGTTCGGCTTTGATTAAGCTTATTGCAACCGATTTAGACGGTACGCTTATGTATATCGACCATTTAACCGTTACCAAGCGTACGGTTAATGCGTTGAAGGCGGCACACGAAAAGGGTGTAAAAATCGCCATTACCACAGGCAGACCTATGGCACTTATCGGCAATGTTATAGAGCAGGTGCCCTTTGTTGATTATGTGGTTTATTCAAACGGCGCCTGTGTTTTTGACAGAAACGCAGACAAAATTATATATTCAAATTTAATTCCAAATAAACAGGCGGCGGAGATTATAAAATACTTTCTTGACAGTAAGGTGTTTTTTGAGATTTATGTTGACGGCAAATCCCATTAT
>CAMBQD010000047.1 GCA_945869905.1 uncultured Clostridia bacterium
TAAATGTTCACGAGGATATTAAGCTGGGTTTACCTACGCGTGACAGGCTTATTGAAAATTATAAAACATCCATCAGAAATCTTGCAAGGGTTGGCGTAAAGGTTATCTGCTATAACTTTATGCCGGTATTTGACTGGACAAGAACTGATTTATATATGCCCCTTCCTGACGGCTCCACCTGCCTTTGCTATGACGGAAAGCAGGTTGAGGGCAAATCCCCTGAGGATATGTTCAGGGAGATTGACGACAACTCCAACGGATATGCCATGCCCGGATGGGAAACCGAGCGTATGGGCGAAATCAAGGAGCTTTTTGAAAAATACAAGGGTGTTACCGCCGATGATTTGTGGAAAAACCTTAAATATTTCCTTGAGGCAATTATGCCTGTATGTGAGGAATGTGACGTTAAAATGGCAATTCATCCCGATGACCCGCCTTGGGGTATTTTTGGTCTGCCGAGGATTATTACAGGTAAGGATGCAATAGTTAAGCTTCTTAATATGGTGCCAAGCAAGTATAACGGCATTACCCTTTGCACAGGATCACTGGGTGCAAGCCCAAATAATGATATGGTTGAAATCATTAAAGCGGCAGGGGACAGAATTTACTTTGCCCACCTGCGCAATGTGGCAATCAATGACAAGTGGTTTAATGAAACTGCCCATGAAAGCAGCTCAGGCTCACTTGATATGTATGAAATTGTAAAGGCCCTGCAGGAGGTTGGCTTTGACGGCTATGTACGTCCCGACCACGGCAGAATGATTTGGGGAGAGGTTGCACGTCCCGGTTATGGCTTGTTTGACAGAGCGCTGGGTGTCAGCTATCTTAACGGTCTGTGGGAAGCAGTAGAAAAAAGCAGAAAGGAAAAATAAGATGTTTAAACACGATAATTTAAAGGGCAGAGTGGCAGTTGTTACAGGCGGCGGCGGTGTGCTTTGCGGTGCATTTGCAAAAACTCTTGCTCAGCAGGGCTGTAAGGTGGCAGTGCTTGACCTTAACAAAGACGCTGCACAGCAGTGCGCAGATGAAATAAATCAAGACGGCGGAGAGGCTATTGCCGTTGGCTGTAATGTTCTTGATTTGGAGTCTATGGAGCAGGCAAGAGCAGAGATAAACGAAAAGCTGGGCACCTGTGATATCCTTCTTAACGGCGCAGGCGGTAATAATCCAAAGGGCTCAACAACAAAGGATACCCTTGAAAAAATTGACCTTGTACAGAAGGATGAAAATATTAAAACCTTCTTCGATTTGGACCCTAACGGTATCAGCTTTGTATTTAACCTTAATTTTTTAGGCACACTTATTCCCACACAGGTATTTGCAAGGGATATGGCGGAAAAGGAAAAGGGCACAATCATTATGATTACGTCAATGAATGCCTATCGTCCCCTTACACGTATTCCTGCATACAGTGCGGCAAAGGCTGCCGTAAAGAATTTCACGGAATGGATGGCAGTTCATTTTGCGCCAATGGGAATTCGTGTAAATGCCATTGCTCCCGGTTTCTTCTCAACCAAGCAAAACGCGACTCTGCTTTGGAATGAGGACGGTACTCCTACTGAGCGAACAGGCAAAATTCTTGCCGCCACGCCTATGAACAGATTTGGTGAGCCGGAGGAGCTTTCAGGCACACTTTTGTTCCTTTGCGACGAGGCATATTCAGGCTTTATTACAGGCGTAAATATTGCTGTTGACGGCGGATTTAACGCTTATTCGGGTGTTTGATTTTCAGAGCCGGTTAATTTAGCCGGCTCTTTTGCTTATCAGTTAAAGAGGTAGAATTATGACAAAGGAGAAAAAAGTGATACTCTGCGTTTTGGCATTGGCTGTTGTTATTGCCGCTGTGGTGCTTTATTTGGTTTTTGGCGTGTTCGGTGTTCAGGAAAAAAGAACATATCAGGTCAGTCAGACAGTATCAACCAATGTCTCAACAGGCAAAACAGTGCTGGACGATACGGTTACATATCAGTCAATGAACGGCTTTGGCGCATCGGCTTGCTGGTGGAGTCAGGATGTGGGAGATTGGGAAAACACAGACGAGATTATGTCCTATCTGTATGACAGCGAAAAGGGTATCGGTCTTAATATATACAGATATAACCTGGGTGCAGGCTCAAAGGGTGATGAGCATATAACCTTGGAAAACAGGGGCGCAGAATGCTTTTTACAGTCTGACGGCACCTATGATTTTTCAAAAGACGCGGCGGCGCAGAAATGCCTGGCATCTGCCAAGAAATTTGCCGGCGATGACCTGCGTCTTACACTTTTTTGTAACAGTGCACCTGTAAGTATGACTAAAAACGGTGCCGGCTACTGCTCAGCAGTTTCCGACAAGGACGCGCCTTATGAAAGCAATTTAGATAAATCCAATTATGCTCCCTTTGCTGATTTCTGCTACAACAGTGCAGAGTATTTCATCAATCAGGGATATAGGGTTACAGATGTTTCTCCCATAAATGAACCTCAGTATGATTGGCGTGCTTGGTTTAATGATGACGGTACATATTCCGCCAAGCAGGAGGGCTGTTATTATTCCAAGTATGAGGCAACTGAGCTTTACAATGCAATGGTTGATAAATTTGACGGCTCACAGCTGGACAGCAAGGGATGTAAGGTCTCCATGTTTGAATGTGCGGAGGCGGCAGGCGAAGGCTCCACAAGTGCCGCATATCTTGACTGCATAATCGGAAAAGGGCCTAAATATGCCTTTAAAAATAAGAAGCTGAGAAGCTATTTTGATACTGTCAGCACCCATTCCTACTGGTCTTCTACTCAAACAAAGGAGCAGACGGCTGAGTATTTGGCTGATAAGTATTCCGCCTACGATGTGGTATGCACGGAGTATTGCCAAATGCAAAATGATGAAAACTCAGGCGTTTACGACCTGATATCAAAAGAGGCTAACGGCACAAACGGTATGACCGCAGAATACGGTGTTGCAATGGCAAAGGTAATCATTGATGATTTGACAATCCTTAATGCAAAGGAATGGGATTGGTGGACTGCCTGCTCATACGGTGTTTATACCGATGGCTTGATTTATATTAACGCTGATAATCACAGTGATATTCAGATTTCAAAAAGGCTTTGGTGTCTGGGCAACTTTTCAAGGTTTATTGATGAGGGGGCAACAAGAATTGCCTGCAGCTCAGGGTTGGAGTCACTGCCAAGCTGTGCATTTATCAATCCGGATAACAGCACCGTTGTTGTCTATGTAAATAATACTCAGCAGGATGAAACCACAGCTCTTGAATGTGAAAATGATTACAGCGTCTATACCACAAGTGATAAATATGACCTTGAAAAAACCGATGAGGGTAAGGCAGGGGAGATTAAGGTCTCCGTACCTGCTATGTCGGTAGTAACGGTAATTTATAAATAAGAGCAAAAGAAGAAAAAGGCTATGGAACATTAATTGTTTCCATAGCCTTTTTCCTTACTATTTCGTATGCTCGTCAAGGGTTAAATAATAGCCGTCAAGGAAATTATCCTTAAAATATTTGACCTCCTCCAAGGGAATTTCGTCAATAATTTTTTTCTGAGCCTCTAACGCCTTTTCAAATTCAAGATTACCCATACGGCGTTCCTCAATACACTTAATAAGGGCGCTGATTTTGTCCGCCGCCTTTACAAGTGCCCAAAGCTCCTTATCCTCCTCCTGCTTTTCGAACAGTGGGATATAGTCCTCTTTAAATTCATCAGGCAGCATTGCAACCAATCTTTCGCCTGCAATTTGCTCAATATCCTTGTACACGCTTTTTATTTCGTCGTTATAATATTTGACAGGAGTCGGCATATCGCCGGTGATGACCTCAGTTGTGTCGTGGTACATTGCCAGCAGGCAAACACGCTCTGCATTATAGCCCTTGCCGAATTTTTTGTTGCCGATAAGGGCAAGAGCGTGAGAGATCACGGCAACGCAGTGGCTGTGCTCGGCGATATTTTCCTTTGATGTGTTACGCATTAAAGCCCATCTGTCAATAAGCTTCATGCGGTTAACCATTGCAAAAAAGTTGCTATTCATTGCCGTCCTCCGATTTTGCAAGGTTAATGCCCAGCTCTGAAAGCTGAATATCGTCAATAGTGCTTGGGGCACCGCTCATAAGCTCGCTTGCATTCTGTACCTTTGGGAAAGCGGTAACATCTCTAAGACTGTCGGCACCGCAGATAATCATTGCAAGACGGTCAAGACCTATGCCCATACCGCCGTGAGGTGGTGAGGCATAGTGATATGCTTCAACAAGGAAACCGAATTTTGCGTCAATTTCCTCCTGCTCCATACCGAGAAGCTCAAACATCTTATTCTGCAAAGCACAGTCTGTAATTCTCATTGAGCCTGAGGAAAGCTCTGTGCCGTTTAACACAAGGTCAAAAGCCTTTGCTCTAACCTTGCCCTTGTCGGTGTCAAGATACTCAATACATTCCTCCATAGGCATTGTGAACGGGTGGTGCATTGCAACCCACTCGCCCGTTTCCTCGTCCTGCTCAAAGAAAGGCATTTCGGTAATCCACAGATAATTCCATTTACCCTGTGGGATGATGTCAAGCTCCTTGGCAATTATCAATCTCAGTGAGCCGAGGATTGACAAAGCAGAGGAGGTTTTGTCGGAGACGATGAATACGCAGTCGCCCTTTTGAACATCAAGCTCTGTAATAAGGTCTTCAAGCTCGCCGTCCTTAAGGAATTTTGCAAAGGAGCAGTTTGGCTGTTCATCTGCCCAACGTATATATGCAAGCCCCTTTGCACCGATACCCTTTGCGTGCTCGGTCAGCTTGTCAATCTTTTTTCTTGTATAAACAGCGGCGGAATTTTTGGCAACAATTGCCTTAACTGAACCGCCGTCTGAAACGGCATTTTTAAATACGACAAAATCTGTTTTGTCAGCCCAATCGGTGATGTCGTTGATGAGCATATCAAAGCGTGTGTCAGGCTTATCCGAGCCGTATTTTTCCATAGCCTCGGCAAAGGTCATACGCGGCAGCGGCATAGGAATGTCAACTCCTACGGTTTCCTTCATAAGCTTTGAGATAAAGCCCTCTGCCATATCCATAATATCCTCTGTGTCAACAAAGGACATCTCAAGGTCAATTTGTGTAAATTCAGGCTGTCTGTCAGCACGCAAATCCTCGTCCCTAAAGCAACGTGCAAGCTGAATATAACGGTCAAAGCCCGCTACCATACAAAGCTGCTTGTAAATCTGCGGTGACTGTGGTAAAGCATAAAACTTGCCGTTGTGAACACGTGACGGAACAACATAGTCCCTTGCGCCCTCAGGTGTTGATTTTATCATCATCGGTGTTTCTATCTCAATAAAATCATTGGCATAAAAATATTCTCTTGCAATTTTTGCAATCTTGTGACGCATAAGAATATTTTGGGTCAGCTTTTGGTTCCTCAGGTTAAGGTAACGGTATTTAAGGGTGGTCTCGTCGCCGACCTTTTCGGAATTAGCAATTTCAAACGGAGGAGTTTCCGCCTTTGAAATAATGCGGAATTCCTTAACCATAATCTCAATTTCACCGGTGGGGATTTCTTTGTTTTTGCTTTCACGCTCAAGAACTGTACCTACTGCCGCAACAACGTATTCAGCCCTTACGGACTGCGCCTTTGCAAACACCTGACGGTCAGTTGTATCGTTGAAGGAAAGCTGAACAATACCTGTTCTGTCCCTTAAATCAATAAATATAAGGTTTCCAAGGTCACGCTGTCTTTGACACCAGCCAAAAAGCGTAACCTCTTTACCTGCGTCCGTAAGCCTTAACTCGCCGCAGTAATTTGTTCTTTTCAGTCCTTTTATTGATTCTGCCATTTTAGTTCTCCTCGTTATTTAAGCCAAACAGTGAGCCAAAATCAATTTCCTCACCGTTAATTTCCAAGTCTGCCAGCTGTTCGGAAAGGGAAATGTTATAAAATCCACTGACAAAGGTGGTAAGTGCAATCTCCGTTTCCTCACCTGTTTTCATATTCTTAAGCTTGGCAATGCCGTCGTTTACCTCATTATCACCTATAACAATGGTGAATTTTGAATTAAGCTTGTCGGCATATTTCATTTGAGCACGCAGTGAACGCTGATTTAAGTCCATCAGCGCAGTAAAGCCCTCTGCCCTCATATCCTTTACAATTTCAACCGCCTTCAGTGTAGCCTTGTCGCCCATTGCCACTACAAAAAGGTCCGGTGCATTTGCCTCCGGGAAGGGAGCGTTTTGTGCCTCCATAACAAGCATAAGCCTTTCCAGTCCCATAGCAAAGCCCAGTGAAGGTGTTTTTGGACCGCCAAGCTCGTCCACAAGGCCGTCATATCTTCCGCCACCGCAAACAGTGCCCTGAGCACCGATTGAATTTGAAACAAATTCAAAAACGGTTTTTGTGTAGTAATCAAGACCTCTTACGATTTTAGAATTAATTGAAAATTCAATATTCATTGTTTTAAGGTATTCCTGCACCTTGTCAAAATGCTGACGGCATTCGTCACAAAGGTAGTCGGTAACCACCGGTGCGTTCTTTGCAATCTCAGAGCAAATGGGACTTTTACAGTCCAAAATACGCATAGGATTTCTGTCAAGCCTGTCCTGACAGGTTTCACAAAGCTCATCCTTGCGTGATGAAAAATATTCTTTAAGTGCCTTATGGTATTCTGTACGGCAGGTAGGACAGCCGATTGAATTAATTTCAAGAGATAAATCATTAACCCCAAGGGTGTCAAAAATTGATTTTGCAAGGGATATAAGCTCCGCATCTGCCAAGGGTGATGCTGTACCAAAGCACTCCACGCCGAACTGGTGAAATTCCCTGAGTCTGCCTGCCTGCGGCTTTTCATATCTGTAGCAGGAGGTAAGGTAGCAAACCTTTTGGGGCAAAGCCTCGTTGCACAGGCCGTTTTCAAGATATGAGCGCACGGCGCCTGCAGTACCCTCCGGACGCAGAGTTATTGAACGTCCGCCCTTATCGTCAAAGGTATACATTTCCTTTTGAACAACGTCGGTTGTGTCGCCCACACCGCGCTGGAATAATTCTGTATGTTCAAAAACAGGAGTTCTGATTTCCTTATATCCGAATTTTTCTGCAATATCAAGTGCAGTTGCTTCTATATATTGATTTTTATGTACGTCCTTCGGTAAAACGTCTCTTGTGCCTTTTATGGCTTTTGTAAGCAGTGCCATAGTGACCTCCGATTAATAAAATTGGGTGAGTTTAAGGCTCACCCATAAATAGTATATTGATTATTTTGATGGGTTGTATCTTGGATTTACAATCTCTCTCCACTCAAAGTCGCCGCGTTCAACACCTCTGATAAGAGCCTCGGCAGTTGCAATGTTTCCTGCAATAAGGTTAATGTGTGGGAATGCTTC
>CAMBQD010000048.1 GCA_945869905.1 uncultured Clostridia bacterium
GATTATCGCTTATACCCTCCTTACCGATTTGAATAATCGGCTCAAGAGAATTAGCCTGACCTCTCCAGTATGCTCTTTCCTTTGATGTCATAAAATTTTCTCCAATTCCTTAGTTAATAGCCTTAAGGCATTTCCTCTGTGGCTGATTTTGTCCTTTTCCTCAGCAGTATATCTGCCGAAGGCTCTGCCGTTTACAAGAAACAGCGGGTCATAGCCAAAGCCTTCGTGTCCATCACGTTCAAAGCCTATAACGCCGTTACATTCACCCCTGACAACAATTTCCCTGCCGTCAGGAAAAACACAGCATATGGCGCAAACATAATGTGCCGTGCGTTCTTCAAGGGGTACGCCCTCCAGCTTTTCCAAAAGCAAGTCGTTATTTTTTTCATCATTGCCGTGGTCACCGGAAAAGCGTGCCGAATATATGCCGGGGGCACCGTCAAGATAATCAACGCAAAGACCGGAATCATCGGCAATTGAAGGCATATCAGTCTGCTTACAGGCGGCGTGAGCCTTAAGCCTTGCATTGTCCTCAAAGGTTTCGCCGTCCTCAACCACATCTTCAAGGGTTATGCCCAGCATTTTTGCCGTAACCACATTAATTCCCAGCGGAGATAGAATACGCTGCATTTCCGCCAGCTTTTTCATATTATTTGTTGCAAGAATAAAATCCATTATTTTTCACCGTTACCGTCATTTGTTATAAAGCTTGTTATGTCCTTATCGTCCTCAGGAACCTTTGCATCAAACAGACCTGAGGCAAAGGCATCGGCATCAAAGGGCTGTAAATCCTCAATCTTTTCGCCCACGCCCACAAATTTAACAGGAACATCAAGCTCATTATTTATGGCAAGAACAACACCGCCCTTGGCAGTGCCGTCAAGCTTTGTAAGAACAATACCTGTAATGCCTGCCGCCTCTTTAAAATCCTTTGCCTGATTAACGGCATTCTGACCTGTGGTGGCATCAAGAACAAGCAAAATTTCCTTAGACGCATCAGGCAGCTCCCTGTCGATAACACGGCTGATTTTATTAAGCTCGTCCATAAGATTTTTCTTATTATGCAGACGACCGGCAGTATCAATAATAATTACATCACAGTTTCTTGCCTTGCCTGCCTGAATGGTATCATACACAACTGCCGCAGGGTCTGCGCCCTCTGCATGCTTAATAAGGTCAACTCCTGCTCTGTCAGCCCAAACCTGAAGCTGCACAATCGCCGCCGCACGGAAGCTATCGGCGGCACCGAGAATAACCTTTCTGTTTTGCTCCTTAAGGCGCATTGCAAGCTTGCCTATTGTGGTGGTTTTGCCAACGCCGTTAACACCAATCATAAGGATTATTGACGGCTTTGAGCGAAGCCGGAGATAGCTACCGCCCCAAACAATACCGGAAACAATATCCTTCATTGTTTCCCTAACCTGCTTAACGTCCCTTATCTTATCATTTTCTATTTTACTTTTCAGGTCACGGATGATACGCTGAGCCGTAGGCATACCAACATCACCCATTATAAGTATTTCCTCAAGCTCGTCAAAAAGCTCGTCGGTTATTTCATCATAGGACTCAATCACCTGGTCCATTTGGGCGGTAATGCCCTCATCTCTGGTTTTTTTCAAACCCTTTTTGAACATTGAAAAAATGCCCATAAGCCACACTCCTTATAAATAATCGGCAATTGCCTTTACTATTCCTCCAAGCCCATCTGAGCCGCCAGCTCCGCAGTTTGCAGTTCAATAAGCTTTGACACGCCCTTTTCCTGCATTGTAACACCGTAAAGGACATCTGCCTCCTCCATGGTGCCGCGTCTGTGGGTAATTGAAATAAACTGAGTTTTGTCAGTCATTTTACGCATATATTTTGCAAATCGTTCAACGTTTATATCGTCAAGAGCCGCCTCAACCTCGTCATAAATACAGAAGGGTGCAGGCTGTACCTTAAGCACGCTGAACAAAAGTGCCATTGCCGCCAAGGACTTTTCACCGCCGGAGAACAGATTGATGTTCTGTACTGATTTTCCGGGAGGCTGAATTTTAATTTCAATAGGTGACTCAAGACAGTTATCCGGCTGTTCAAGGATAATTTCACCCTTACCGCCACCGAAGAAATCTGCAAAGCAAACCTTAAATTCCTCATTAATCTTATTGAATTTTTCAAGGAATTTTTCACTCATTGAGGCAGTTAAATCCTCAATTATCTTTAAAAGCTCAGACTTTGATTTTTCCACATCATCAATCTGCTCCTTTAAAAATTCGTATCTTTCGGAAACCTCCTTATATTCCTCAATGGCACCCACGTTAATGGAGCCCAAATTCTTTATGGCAACCTTAATTTCGTGAAGGCGTTTCTTGGCGTCGGACATATTTTCGATTTCAATATTAAGCGCCTCTGCCTCACGTTTGGTAAGCTCATACTGTTCAAAGAGCATATCGTTAAGCTCGTCATATTCCTTGCGCATTGCAATCTTGCGCTCGTCAAGGCGCACCAGCTCACCCGACAGCTTTTCTCTTTCCTGCCCTTTATTTCTTTCAAGCATTCTAAGCTCGCCTGAACGCTTTTCAAGGGCATTGCGCTGTTCAATCTGCTGAGAAACATTTTCATCCGATTGCTTTGCCTGAACTCGCAGAGCGTCTGCCTGAGCCTCCACCTGAGCAATTTGCGCCGAAAGCTCGCTGTTTTTAGACTCAATAGCCTTAATTTCATTCTCAATGGTTTTAACTCTGTCGGACTGGGTGCTTTTTCTTATTTCAAGCTCCTCAATTGAAATCCTTGCCGACTCTGTATCCTTTGCAATGGTTACAAGCTCAAGGTTAATTTCCTCGTTCTTTTTTCTGAACTCGTCACGTTTTTCAATAATTTCCTGTGCATTGCCCGACGCCTTTGCAAGCTCCTTTTCTGCCGAGGCAATCTGATTTTCAACGCTGTCAGCCTGTGCCTGACCTTCCCTGTTCACATTTTCAAAGAATGCAATTCTGTCAAGGGCGTTTTCCTTTTCCTCCTTAAGAGAATTTCTTTGAGCAAGGATGGCGTCAAGCTTTTCGCAAATTAGCCTGTGGTCGCCCTGTGCACGTATCAGTTCCTCCTTAGCCTGTTGCAAATCAGCCTCTGCTCCCTGAAGCTTTGCACCTGCAAAGTTCGCGTCCTCAAGGGCTGTCTTAAATTCCGATTTTAACTGCTCGGTCTTTTTTTCAAGCTCCTTAGCCTGTGAGTTAAGCTCCTCAATCATATTGGCACGTGAAAGAATGCCCGAACCCTTTGACTGTGAGCCGCCTGTCATGGAGCCGCCGGGATTGATAACCTGACCGTCAACGGTAACAAGCTTAAACCTGTTTGAATATCTTTTTGCAATACCGATTGCGCAGTCCATATCATCAACAATAACTACCCTGCCCAGCAGATTTGAGATAATATCCCTGTACTCCTTATTACACTCAACAAGGTCTGAGGCAATTGCCACAAAGCCTAAATTGTCGTCAAGATTTTTTTCATCAAGAGCTCTTGGCTTAATATTTGAAATAGGCAAAAATGTTGCTCTGCCCAAATGGTTATTTTTAAGGTAATAGATTGCTCTTTTAGCGTCAGACTCGTTGGTGGTAACAATATTCTGCATAGCGGCGCCCAGTGCAACCTCCACTGCAACGGAATATTCGTTATCAACGGTAATAAGCTGTGACAAGGGACCGTGGATACCTGAAAGGGCCTTGCTCTGCGCTTGCTTCATAACCGCCTTAACTGCGCCTGAAAAGCCCTCCATATTTCTTTCCATATCATAAAGCATCTTAGCCTTTGACTGCTTTTGTGACAGCTCAAGGCTTACCTTTTCCAAATCAGCCTTGATTTTATCCGCTTTTTTTGTTTTATTTTCAAGCTTAATTCTAAAGCCTGCAAGGGAATTGTTATTTTCCTCAATTCTGTCCTGCAAAAACTTTAGATTGTCCTCGCTCTCTTTTTTCTGATTTTCTGTTTTGTCAGCCTCTTTTTCACAATCTGCAATGGCGGTATCAACCGTATTCTGCCTTGCTTTTATTTCGCTGATGGAGGACAATGCCTGGGAGCACTTAACCTTGCAGTCGGAAAGCTCAAGGGTAAGGGCGGTAATTTTTTGGTTAAGCTCAACAGACAGCTTGGAAAATTCCTCGTTTGACAAAACAAGAGACTGCATTTGCTCTGTAACGTCCTTAAGCTCCTGTCTTTTGCCTTCAAGGAGCTTTTCATTATCTGCAATAAAGAGCTTTTTTTCCTCAATTTGAGCGTCAATGGAGCTGTTGCTGTCATCAGCAATGCCGATATCGCTTTTCAGCCTGTCGATAGTTTCGTTATTATGCTCCAGTGTATTTTTAAGGACGGAGGCATCGGTATCCCTGCGCAGTGCCTCCTCCTCAAATGCCTTTGAGCCACTGCGTATTTCTTCAATTTGAATGTTTATTGAGGCGGTTTTTTCAAGTATATCCTCAATCTCTTTTTCAATACCGCCCAGCTCCTTTTCACACAGCTCGTATGAAACGGTGGCGGCATCTATTTTATGCTCCTGCTCACGCAGTTCATTGGTAAAGCGGTTGATTTTATTAATCCACACACCGATTTCAAGAGTTTTCTTCTCCTCGGAAAGCTCAAGAAACTGAGCCGCCTTTTCGCTCTGCTTTTTAAGGGGACCCACACGGTTTTCAAGCTCGCCCAAAATATCAAGAAGCCTTACAAGATTTTCCTGTGCCTGGTCAAGCCTGCGGGTAGCGTCAGTCCTTTTGTGACGGAAAAGGGAGATACCTGCCGCCTCCTCAAAAAGCTCACGCCTGTCCTCGTTTTTTTGAGAAATTATTGAGTCAATTTTACCCTGACCTACCATTGAATAGCCGTCCGAGCCCAGACCTGTATCCATAAACAGCTCGTGGATATCACGGCGGCGTACATTTTCGCCGTCAATTTTATATTCACTTTCGCCTGAACGATAATAGCGTCTTGTGACGGTCACAATCTCGCCCTTATCCTTAAGGGTATGGTCTGAATTGTCAAGAGTAAGCTGAACCTGTGCAAAGCCCAAAGCCTTTCTTGAAGATGTACCGCCGAAGATAACATCCTCCATTTTTGAGCCTCTCAGTGACTTTGTGCTTGTTTCACCCAGCACCCAGCGCACTGCGTCAGAGATATTACTTTTGCCTGAGCCGTTAGGGCCCACAACAGCAGTAATACCCTTGCCGAAATTCAGTTCAGTCTTGTCAGGGAAAGATTTAAAGCCCTGCATTTCAAGTGTTCTTAAAACCATTATTTAATCCTCAATTCGTCAACGTCAAGTCCGTTGTCGGTAATAATTTTTATGTTATATCCCCTTTCCATAAGGAGATAGATATCGCTTTTATTATTGCCCTTCAGCTTTGAAAGGGACCTTGAATTAACAAATACCTGATAATCAGAGGGTGGCAATTCAAGTATTTTATTAACCATAATACGTGATTTAACAAGCTCGCCAAAGCTGTCGTGAAAGCCGCCGGCAAGCATATTTTCCTTAATATCCTTGCTTGAATGAAGCCCAAGACGAATAATTTTTATTCCTGCATCTTCAAACATAGGCACAAGCCTTGCACAAAGCTCGGCAGACTCATCTGCATTAAGTGGCTTATATTCTTCATTAAGATACAGCTCTGCAAGATATGTACCCTTCAGTACAACCGTTGGATAAATCCTTACGGTTTGGGGAGCAATGGCAATAATCCTTTTGGCAGTTTCAATTGCCTTTTCCTCAGTGTCCTTATAAAGCCCTGTCATCATCTGTAATCCCAGCTCAAAGCCGTAGGACTTAATAAGCTGTGACGCGTCAACAACAGACTGTGCATTATGTCCTCGTCTGTTAGCGGCAAGCACCTCATCGTCCATACTTTGTGCGCCCAGCTCTATGCTTGTTACTCCGTACTGTTTAAGCAGGTCAAGCACCTCTCTTTCAATACAATCGGGACGTGTTGAAATACGTATGCCCTTAACCTGTCCGCCTTTTACATAAGGATAAGCCGCCTCCAGCAGTTCAAGCATATATGCTCTGTCAATGGCAGTAAAGGAGCCGCCGAAAAATGCAATCTCGTAATTGTATTCCTTTTGCCTGAGTGCCGTTTCCACAGCCTTTTTTACATCCTCTGCCGTAGGAGCCGTCTGCTGACCCGTAATTGTTTTTTGATTACAGAAGGAGCAGGCACAGGGACAGCCCTGATGAGGTACAAATATACTTATGTTTCCTTTTCTTTTCACTATAGCAATCCCATTAAATTAAGCGCTTCCTTGGCCGCCGCCTGTTCAGCACCTTTTTTAGTTTTTCCCTTTCCCCGTCCTATAACATTTGAATTCAGCTTAACCTCAGCCTCAAAAATCTTATTGTGGTCAGGACCTGATGAGCCTACAAAAACATAATTTATGCTTTGGTCCGGATTTTGCTGAATAACCTCCTGCAAGGTCGTCTTATAATCCTTAAAATTGATTTTATGATTTTCAAGGGCAGGCTTAAGAAAGCTTAAAACAAATTCCCTTGCCGAGTCAAGACCGCCGTCAAGATAAATTGCAGCAATCAACGACTCAAAGGCGTCCTCCAAAATTGAAGGACGGTTTGCACCGCCTGTATTAACCTCGCCTTTGCCGAGAAACAGGTATTCACCCAAGTGTATTTGCCTTGCAAATCCCGAAAGACTTTCAGTGCAAACAAGGGATGCCTTAAGCTTTGTCAGCTCGCCCTCAGGCATATCGCTGTAGGTTTCAAACAAAAACTGGCTGGATATAAGGGAAAGCACGGAGTCACCCAAAAATTCCATACGCTCATTGCTTTTTATTCCGTTATTTCTTTCATTGGCAAAGGAGGAATGAGTTAATGCCTCCATAAGATATTGCCTGTTATTAAATTTGTAGTTAATTCTCTTTTCAAGAGTTATCATATATTCTCTTCCTTTACGGATTCAGTGCTTTTTCAATTTCGTCTATCAGATTATTTTCCAAAAACCACACAGCCTGTTTAACTGCGTTTTTAAAGGTCCTTGCATCAGCCGAGCCATGTGCCTTAATAACAGGCTTTTTTACACCCAGCAAAACCGCTCCGCCGTATTCCTTGTAGTCAAATTGCTTTTTCATATCGTTTATACCGCTTTTTGCACCGAGATATGAAAGCTTGGTAACGGCATTTTTCATAAAGGCATCCTTAATGCCGTTCATAAGCACCTTTGCAACGCCCTCATACATTTTCAAAATAATATTGCCGGTAAAGCCGTCTGCCACTATAACATCCGCATCACCGAAGGGTATCTGCCTTGCCTCAATATTGCCGGTAAAATTATAGGGTGCATCTTTCATAAGGGCATATGCCTCTTTTACCA
>CAMBQD010000049.1 GCA_945869905.1 uncultured Clostridia bacterium
AGTACAAGGCTAATGGGCATTGACGGCTGTGAAAAGGTTTATCCCAATACGGTTATTGCAGGCTCGTCCATTACAAACTGGACTAAAATGGATAAAAGGGCTTTTTCCGAAACTTTGTGGATTAGCTACAGTCATAATGCAGAGGAAATTGAAAAGTTTTGCACCGATATAAAATGTATTATTCTTGATAATGAAAATGTTATTGCCGATGATGTAAGAGTCAATTTTACTCAGTACGGTACCCACGCCCTTGAAATAGGACTGTTCTTTTATGTTAAGACTGTTGCAATGCCGGATTTTCTCAGGGTGAAAAACGATATAAATATTGCAATAAAGGAATATGCAGACAGCAGTGATATGGAGCTTGCCTTTGAGTCAAAAACAGTTTTTTTCGGCAATGAACTTTCTGTTAAAAAATAACTTGCATTTTGTGCGTTTGTAATGTATAATAACAAACGCAATATGCAGGGTTGTCCGAGCTGGCCGAAGGAGCACGATTGGAAATCGTGTAATGCTTCAACGAGTATTCGAGGGTTCGAATCCCTTGCCCTGCGCCAACAAAAAGACGGCATAAGCCGTCTTTTTTTATTGGCAAGGGATTCGAACAAGGAGGGAGCGAAGCGGAAGAAATAGGTAAGAGTGAATAGTGAAAAGGTAAGAGAATTTATGCAACATAAATAAAAAATTTTGACTTACTGAATAAAAATTGTTTATTTTTTGTCAATTGTATGTTATTATTAAATATACGACTGCAAGGAGCAGTAAATTTATTGCGTTTTGCAGTTATTTATGTTTATCAGGAGGTTTAACTTCATGCAAAAGAAAATCAGCAAAATTCCTTTTAGCGGTACTGCTCAGCAGGAGAAAGAGCTCAGTGCCGTTATTGATGCTAACAAACATGACAAAAGTCGCCTTATGGCAGTTATGCAGGAGGCACAGGGTATTTACGGCTATCTTCCTATTGAGGTGCAAAATATGATTGCTGAGGGCATGGACGTGCCCCTTGAGAAGGTATACGGAGTTGCTACTTTCTATGCTCAATTTTCACTGGCTCCAAAGGGCAAATACAATATTTCCGTTTGTATGGGTACTGCCTGTTATGTTAAAGGCTCTCAGACATTGTTAGATACTCTCAGTGAAAAGCTGGGAATTGGTGTTGACGAATGTACTCCGGACGGCAAATATTCCATAACCGCCTGCCGTTGTATCGGTGCCTGCGGTTTAGGTCCGGTGCTGACGGTAAACGATGATGTTTACGGTCGTTTAACAGCGGATGATATTGACGGTATTCTGGCAAAATATCAGGATTAATACGACTTGAAGGGAGAGCAGGAATGAAATCAATAGATGAGCTTAATGCAATTAAGCAGCAATACAAAAACAGCGTTAATATACGCACAAGCGATTATGAAATACGCATTATTGTTGGTATGGGCAACAGCGGTCTTGTTGCAGGTGCCCGCGATATATTAAAGGAATTAGTTAAATTAGTTGAGCAGGAAGGACTTAACGGCAGAGTTATTGTTACTCAGGAGGCAAGAGTAAGCAAGGTAGGTCATAATCCTGTGGTTAAAATTGTTGAAAACGGTATAAAAACTGCCGTGTATTCCGACGTTACAGTAGAAATGGCGGAAAGAATTGTTGAAGAGCATATCAAAAACGGCAGAATTGTTAAGGAATTTTTGTTAACTGAGGGGGAGGAGTAATATATGATTCGTTCACATGTTATGATTTGCGGCGGTACAGGCTGTACCTCCTCAGGCAGTAAAAAGGTTCAGGAGGAGTTCAAAAAGCTTATTAAGGCATATGGTCTTGAAGAAGAAATTCAAGTGGTGCAGACCGGCTGCTTCGGTCTTTGTGCCTTGGGACCTGTTGTAATTGTATATCCTGACGGAACCTTTTACAGCCGTGTAACCCCTGAGGATGTTAATGAAATTGTTGAATCACATCTTTTAAAGGGACATATTGTTGAAAGGCTGGTTTATGCCGACACAGGTAAAATTGAGCCTAAAAATCCAAAATACGTTACTCTTAAGGAAACTGCCTTTTACCGTTCTCAAAACCGTATTGTGCTGAGAAACTGCGGTGTTATCGACCCTGAGGATATTAACGAGTACATAGCAAGGGACGGCTATCAGGCACTGAATAAAGCATTGACCTCTATGACGCCTGATGACGTAATCAAGTGCGTTTCCGACTCGGGACTCAGAGGACGAGGCGGCGGAGGCTTCCCAACAGGCTTTAAGTGGGCGCTTTGTGCGCCCAATAAAGCACCGCAAAAATATGTAGTGTGTAATGCCGACGAGGGCGACCCCGGTGCATTTATGGACCGTTCCGTGCTTGAGGGCGACCCCCACTGCGTTATTGAGGCAATGGCAATTGCAGGCTATGCCATAGGTGCAACAAAGGGCTATGTTTATGTACGTGCCGAATACCCCATTGCAGTAAACCGTCTTAGGATTGCCATTGAACAGGCAAGAGAATACGGTCTTTTAGGCAAAAATATTTTCAACTCAGGCTTTGATTTTGATATTGAGATAAGACTTGGTGCAGGCGCATTTGTCTGCGGTGAGGAAACAGCACTTATGACCTCTATTGAGGGTAACAGAGGCGAGCCGCGTCCGCGTCCGCCGTACCCGGCAGTTAAGGGTTTGTACAATTCGCCCACCGTTGAAAACAATGTTGAAACCTTTGCAAATATTCCTCAGATTATCCTTAACGGTGCCGAATGGTTTGCCTCAATAGGAACTGAAAAATCAAAGGGCACAAAGGTGTTTGCCCTTGGCGGTAAAATTAAGCACACAGGTCTTGTTGAGGTTCCCATGGGTACTACACTTCGCCAGATTATTGAGGAAATCGGCGGAGGCATCCCTGACGGTAAAAGGTTTAAAGCCGCTCAGACAGGCGGTCCCTCAGGCGGATGTATACCTGCCTCTCTCATTGATACTGAAATTGACTATGACAACCTTACTGCCATTGGCTGTATGATGGGCTCAGGCGGTCTTATCGTAATGGACGAGGACACCTGTATGGTTGACATTGCAAAATTCTTCCTTGAGTTTACCGTTGATGAATCCTGCGGAAAGTGTACTCCCTGCCGTGTGGGAACAAAGCGTCTTCTTGAAATGCTTGAAAAAATTACCGAGGGCAACGGCACAATGGAGGATATTGATAAGCTGGAGGAGCTTTGCTATTACATTAAGGCAAATGCCCAGTGCGGCTTGGGACAGACGGCTCCCAATCCTGTTTTGGCAACCCTTAAATTTTTCCGTGACGAGTATATTGCTCATGTTCAGAACAAAAAATGTCCTGCAGGAGTATGTAAGAATCTTCTTACCTATGTTATTGATAAGGACAAGTGTATCGGCTGCGGTATGTGTGCAAGAAATTGTCCTCCGGGTACGATCGTTGCCACGGATTATATTGCGCCTAACCATAAGCTTTCATCGTATGAGATTATTCCTGACAGTTGTATTAAGTGCGGCGCTTGTATGGAAAACTGCCGCTTTAATGCCATCAGCAAGAGATAACAAGGAGGGGATTTGTAATGGAAATGGTTAATTTAAAAATCAACGGTATACCTGTAAAAACACCTAAGGGCTCCACTATTTTGGACGCCGCCCGCCATACAGGTATAGAAATACCTACTCTTTGCTATATGAAGGATATTAACGAAATCGGTGCCTGCCGTATGTGTATAGTAGAGGCAAATGAGGGCAGGGGATTTAAAATCGTAACCTCCTGCGTTTATCCTGTATCCGAGGGTATGGAGGTTCTTACAAATACGGAAAGAATACAAAAGTACAGAAGGACAACCCTTGAGCTTATTCTTTCCGTTCACGATAAGCACTGCCTGTCCTGCATACGCTCCACTAACTGCGAGCTGCAAAAGCTGTGCTTTGACTACGGTGTGGACCATTCAAGATTTGACGGCGAAAAGCCCCATTATGAAAAGGATACCAGCACACCTCATCTTATTAGGGACAACAATAAGTGTATTCTCTGCCGCCGTTGTGTTGCCGCCTGTGAACAGCAGTATGTAAGTGTTATCGGTGCCAATGACAGAGGAATGGATACCTCAATCGGTCAGGCATTTAAGCTTCCGCTTAACGAAACACCATGTATCTCCTGCGGTCAGTGTACTGCAGTTTGTCCCACAGGTGCCCTTACCGAAAAGGATGACACGTATAAGGTTTGGGCGGCTCTTGCCGACCCTGAAAAATATGTGGTTGTTCAGACAGCTCCGTCAATAAGAGCCACTATCGGTGAATGCTACGGTATGCCTATCGGTACCAATGTGGAGGGTAAAATGGTTGCGGCCTTGCGCAGACTTGGCTTTGACAAGGTTTTTGACACGGACTTTGCCGCCGACCTTACAATTGTTGAGGAGGCAAACGAGCTGGTTGAACGTATTAAAAACGGAGGAACCCTTCCTATGATTACCTCCTGTTCTCCCGGTTGGATAAAATTCTGTGAGTTCTATTATCCTGATATGATTAAGCACCTTTCAACCTGTAAATCACCACAGCAAATGGGCGGTGCTGTTATAAAAACATATTTTGCAAATAAAATGGGTATAGACCCCAAGAATATTGTCAGTGTATCGGTTATGCCATGTACTGCCAAGAAATTTGAAATCGGCAGGGATGACCAGTCCGCCGCAGGTGTGCCCGATGTTGATATTGCTTTGACTACAAGAGAAATCAGCAGAATGTTTAACAGAATGGGCATCAACTTTGCTATGCTGCCTGATGAGGAATTTGACAGTCCTTTGGGCGAGGATACCGGTGCCGGAGTTATTTTCGGTGCAACAGGCGGTGTAATGGAGGCGGCAGTAAGAACTGCCAATGCTTGGCTTAATGGAGCAACAGAGCCTATTGAGCTGGAGGCAGTGCGCGGTACAATGGGACTTAAGCAGGCAACGGTTAAGCTTGACGGCAAGGATATTAAGCTTGCAGTTGCGTCAGGCGCGGCGGCTGCCAAGGTTGTTATGGATATGCTTAAGGCAGGCAATCCTAACGGCTGGACCTTTATTGAAATTATGGGTTGTCCCGGCGGATGTGTTAACGGCGGCGGCCAGCCTATTCAGCCGCAGTATATTCGTGATACGGTTGATTTAAAGGCTCTTCGTGCCAAGGCTTTGTATGACCAGGATAAGTCTATGACCCTGCGTATGTCCCACGAGTCACCCGTTATCAAAACTCTTTACAGTGAATGGTATGACGGCTTCGGCGGACCGAAGGCACACCACGATTTGCATACATCCTATACTCCAAGAAAAAAATATAATGTTTAAATGCGGTCTTATAAAATTAACTATTAACTATTAAGGTGAATGAGAATGAAAAAAGTTGTTAGCTTATTTTTAGCAGTAATTATGATTTTCTCCTTTGCGGCCTGCTCTGCCGCTAAGGAGGAACAGACAGGGGATACGTCTGGTAACAGAAAGGACGTTAATGCCTATGTTCTCAGCGGACCTACCGGCTTAGGTGCCGTTAATCTTTTGAGCAGGGCGGAAAAAGGAGAGGGTCAGGAAAACTATACCTTCACAGTAGTAGCCGCTCCTGACGAGGTGGTTTCCAAAATATCAAACGGCGAGGCAGATATAGCCGCTATTCCCACAAATCTTGCGTCAAGCCTTTACAACAAGACAGAGGGCGGTGTAAAAATACTTGCTGTTAATACATTAGGCGTTTTGTATGTTCTTAACAATAAAGGGGCAGAAATAAAATCCTTAAGTGATTTGAAGGGAAGAACCGTTTATACAACAGGTCAGGGCTCCAACCCTCAGTACATTATTGAATATCTTTTGGACAAAAACTCAATTGATGCTCAAAAAGATGTTAAAATTGAATACAAGGCAGAGGGCAGTGAGCTTGTTCCTGTTTGGGCAACGGATCCTGAGGCTGTTATTATTGCTCCTCAGCCTGTTGCATCAACCATTACCGCAAAATATGAGGGCTCGGTTCAAAGCCTTGATTTAACGGAGGAATGGGAAAAGGTTTCCGACGGTTCTTCACTTATGATGGGATGTGTTGTTGCGCGCAGTGAATTTGTTGAGGAAAATCCTGATGCTGTATCAGCATTCCTTGTGGATTATTATCAGTCAATAACTGCGGCTGAAAATGATGTTGAAGGCACAGCGGCTCTTTGTGAGCAGTATGGCATAGTTGCCTCCGCGGCCATTGCAAAGGCGGCAATACCTTACTGTAACATTTGCTGTATTACCGGCTCTGAAATGAAGGAAAAGCTTACAGGATATCTTCAGGTGCTTTATGACGCCAATCCAAAATCCATAGGCGGAGCAATGCCCGGTGAGGATTTTTGGTACTGATATATGAAAAATAAAATCAAACAGCCCGCCCTTGCGGTGGGCTCAGTCTTTTTTTGGGTCTTGGTTTGGCATTTCGGTGCCTCTGCCGCAAACAGCAAATTGCTGTTAAAGATACCGTTACCCTTGGATACCTTAAGGGCTTTTTTTGAAAACTGTCTTATGCCTGAATTTTGGAGTGTGGTTTTTACTTCCCTTTGGCATATTATTTTGGGCTTTTGCTGTGCTTTAGTTATAGGAGTTGCAGGCGGAGCCTTGTCAGCCCACTCAGGTATTTTTAAAAGCCTTTCATCTCCTGTACTTCATTTGGTGAGGACAGTTCCCGTGGCGGCGTTTATTGTTGTGGCTTGGCTTTGGATACCGTCAAAAATACTGCCGTCCTTTATTTCCTTTCTTATGGTTTTGCCCATAATTTGGAGTCATACAGATGCAGGACTCGGGTCAATTGACAAAAGGCTTGTGGAAATGGCCGGCGTTTTTGGTATGAGCAAAAGAGAAATAGCATTTAAAATTAAATTGCCACTCATATCCACACAGCTCAGAACAGGCTGTATAACAGGCTTGGGCATCGCCTGGAAGGCAGGCATTGCCGCTGAAATTATTACAAGTCCTACCGGCTCCTTAGGTGCCCTGCTGTCTGCGGCAAAAACAGGTATTAACTATGAGCAGGTTTTTGCAGTAACGCTTATGGTGGTTTTGCTGAGCCTTGTGCTTGAAAATCTGCTTAAGCTTGTATGGAGGGAGCAAAAGCAATGATAGAATTTAAAAATGTTTCCTTTTCATACGGCGACAAGCCGGTGCTTAAGGGCTTTAACCTTACCGTCGGCGACGGAGAAAGAATATGCCTTTTCGGAGAGTCGGGCGCAGGAAAAACAACGGCTGTACGTCTTATTCTGGGGCTTGAAGGGGCTGAAA
>CAMBQD010000050.1 GCA_945869905.1 uncultured Clostridia bacterium
CCGTCCTTGAGTTGTTCGATTGTAAAGTCAATTTGGATATCTGCCTGCAGATAATCTATCATAGACTGCAAATCGGAAAAGCAGCTATAAAGCAATTTGCAGTTTTCTTTAACAAAGTGCTCATCAATTGAGTGTTCAAGCATAAACTCCATAGAATCATAATAGCCGTCGATATTATAAATTGCGATTGGCTTTTTATGCCTGCCAAGCTGTTTAAGGGTAAGCACCTCAAAAAGCTCCTCAAAGGTTCCTATTCCGCCGGGAACAATTACAAAGGCGTCTGCACGTTCTTCCATTTCCGCCTTGCGTTCACGCATTGTTTCGGTATAAATAAGCTCATCACACTGCTCATAAATAGCCTCAACATTCGCCTCTTTAAAAAAGGTGGGGATAACGCCTGTTATATGTGCTCCGCCTTTTTTAAAGCCCTGAGCAGCAGCACCCATCAATCCCTGTCCCCCTGCGCCGAAAACAAGACTATGGCCTGCCTTTGCAAGGCTTTCGCCCATAATTTTTACTTTATCAATATACTTGCCGTCAATCTCACTGCTGGCGGCACCAAATACACAAATATTCATATATTCTCCTATATTTTCTCCTTAAAAAGTTTATAATAACAATATATGATTTAACAAAGAAAATATTATTAAATAACTCAAATAATTTTAACACAGTGTGAATTTTGTGTCAATTTCTTGTTTTTATTTATTTATTATTGTATAATTAAAATAATATACGGATATAGAAACGGTGTAATTTTGAAAGTATTAGCTATAGGTGACGTTGTATCCTCTCAGGGATGCGAATATTTAAGACAAACACTGCCCAAATTAAAAAGAGAGCTGGGTGCAGACATAGTTATTGTCAACGGTGAAAATTCTGCCGTGGGTAACGGCATTCTGCCCCAAAGCGCATTACACATTTTGGACAGCGGCGCAGATGCAATTACCCTTGGTAACCACAGCCTTAGAAGAAAAGAGATTTATGATTTTCTTGACGGTGACAACCCTATTGTAAGGCCTGCCAATTACCACAGCTCTGCCCCCGGCAAGGGATATATGATTATTGACAAAGGCTTTTGCCGTGCGGCAATAATCAATCTTCAGGGTGCAGTTAATATGGAGAGTGTGGAAAATCCCTTTAATGTTATCGACAAAATTGTGGAAGAAATTAAGGCACAGGGTATTAATATAATACTTGTGGATTTTCACGCAGAAACCACTTCTGAAAAAAGAGCAATGGGATTTTATCTTGACGGCAGAATTTCCGCCTTGTTCGGCACTCATACCCACGTGCAGACAAGCGATAATCAAATACTGCCCAATTCCACCGGATATATAACGGATTTAGGTATGACCGGCCCTTATTACAGTGTTCTTGGTGTTGAGCCGGACATTATAATACAAAAATTTAAAACCAATCTGCCTGTCAGATTTACAAATCCTGACGGTCCCTGTGTGCTTGAGGGCTGTCTGTTTGAAATTGATGCAGGCACAGGCAAAACAGTTAACACAGTCTTGATAAGGAGGTAAAAATGCAAAAAAAATATATTGCTTTATTTTTAGTCCTTGCAGTAATTATCTCCTGCTTTACAGCCTGCAGTGCAAACAGCACTGATGCCGAAATAACAACCGCCGTATCAACAACGGCTAAGCAAAAGGACAATACCACCTTTAAGCTGAGCTATACTCAGGCGGACAGCCTTGACCCATTTAAAGCTCAGACCCAGAATAATCAGGTGCTTGCCTCACTTGTTTTTGAGTCACTTTTTGATATTGACGAAAATTATGAAACCGTTACAAATATCGCAACGGGATATGCCTTTACCGACAAAACCACACTTAGAGTTGATATCAACCCCAAGCTTAAATTCTCCGACGGCAGCAGCATTGACGGTGAAGATGTTGCTTATTCGGTAAATGCCGCAAAAAAATCCCCTGCATACGGCAGTTCCCTTGGTTGCATTGATTATGCCTCCGCTCAGGGAAATTCCGTAACAATAAGTCTTAATTACGCAAATCCATATGCCGTAAATCTGTTAACCTTCCCCATTGCGTCTGTAAATGATGACCGGGACGGCTATCCCATCGGCAGTGGCAGATACGTTTACAAAAATGATAACGGCAAGGTTGTTCTTAAGGCAACGGAGGAAAACGGCTTTGACCCATATATTACAACTATTACGCTGGTGAACATTGCCGCCGCAGACTCCATTGACAATGCGGTGAACATAGGCAACATATCCTTTGCATTCAGGGATATGAGCAGTGACACATCAAAACGTCTTTCCTGTGCAAAAAAGGCAGTTGCAATGAACAATCTTGTATTTTTAGGAGTTAATTCCTATTCGGGCATCACATCAGACCCACAGATACGTCAGGCAATTTCCCTTGCACTTGACAGAACAGTGCTGGCTGAAAGCGCCTATTCCGGCTATGCCGACGCCGCCGTATCCATATTTCATCCAAGCTTTAAATCGGCAGGCGATGTTACTCTGTTTTCCGACAGTGCCGACACGGCAATGGCAAAGCAGGCGGCAAACCAAAGCGGTATTGACGGAAAGGATTTATCACTGTCAGTGCTTGTTGACACAAATGAAAACAAAATTGCCTGTGCCAATCTGATAAAAACACAGCTTGAGGCTGCAGGCTTCAGCATTAAAATTGAAAAAGAAAGCGTTAAGGAATACAGGCGAAGAATAAGCAAGGGTGAATTTGATTTATATGTGGGCGAAATAAAGCTGGCGGACGATATGTGCCTTTATCCCTTCTTTGATAAATCAGGCGGTGCAAGATACGGTATAAATCTGAAAAAGCTCAGCTGTGATGATATTTACAGTCAATATTTATCAGGTGAGGCAGAGCTGGGAAAATTTGTGCTTGCATTCAACGATGAAATGCCGTATATTCCACTGCTTTACAAAAAAGGTATGATATGCTACAGCAAGGCGCTTAAGGGCGATATGCAGGGATATTACGGCAACTTTTTCTCAAATATTGACAGTTGGAATTTTACTTCTTGATTTGCCGTATAATAAGACATATAATTGTATTATGATATTTTGGAGGTATTCTTATGATTAAGCTGGAAAACCCAAACGGATATATTGAAATAACAAACAACTATTTTTCCAACCTTGTAGGCAGAGCGGCGCAAAGCTGCTTTGGTGTTACGGGTATGGTAAACAGCAATGCGTATCAAAACATAAAATCAGCCATAAAAAGCAAGGTATCTCACGAGAATTATGATCAAGGTGTTTCCGTTAAAAGCGTTAACGGCAATCTGATAATTGACCTTCATATTTCTGTTTCCTATGGTGTAAACATCAGTGCCATTGTTGAAAGCATTGTAAACAAGGTAAGATACACTGTTGAAGAAGCCACTGATTTAAAGGTTTCAAAGGTAAACGTATACATTGATGCACTTAACTGATTGGAGATAAGCAAGATATGATAACCGGTTTAATGTTTCGTGATTCAATTATTTATGCCGCCAACAACATTGCAAACAGCAGGCAGGCGTTGGACGCATTAAATATTTTCCCTGTTCCTGACTGTGATACAGGTACAAATATGAGTATGACCATAGGTGCCGCCGCCAAGGAAATGGCAGCTTTGCCTGACGACTGCACCATTGAGGAGGCGTCTGCCCAGTGTGCATCTGCTTTGCTGAGAGGTGCCAGAGGTAACTCAGGTGTTATTCTGTCCCTTATATTCCGTGGCTTTTCAAAGGCATTTAAAGGTCTTAAGGAGGCAGGCTCAAGGGATATTGCCAACGCCTTTAAGGAGGGTGTTGACGCAGCCTACAAGGCAGTTATGAAGCCTACCGAGGGTACTATTCTTACCGTTATAAGAGAGGCAAAGGATGCCGCAGTTGAAATGGCAGGTATTCAGGACGAGCCGTTGGAGGTTGCCTTTGCGGCACTGCAGGCGGCAAAGGCGGCGCTGGCAAAAACGCCGGAGCTTTTACCTGTACTGAAAAAGGCAGGAGTTGTTGACGCAGGCGGACAGGGACTTATCTTAATTTTTGAGGGTATGGAAAGCGTGTGGCACAACGGTGTTATTGTTCAGCCGCTGGACGGTACGGCAGGCATTAATCCTGTTTCAATGCCGTCAAAATCCACTGTTGCCAATGCCTCTGACGATATTGAATTCGGCTACTGCTCTGAGTTTTTGATTGAAAAATCAAGCTCTGCAAAGGAAAAGGACCCGCTTAAGCTGAGGGCATTTTTGGAGTCAATCGGCGACTGTGTTGTTGTGGTGGACGATAATGACATAATTAAGGTTCACGTTCATTCAAACGAGCCGGGTAATGTTATTCAGTCAGCCCTTAAATACGGTCAGCTTATCAATATAAAAATTGACAATATGCGCTATCAGCACGCCAATGCAGAGGTTGGTGTTAAAGAGGGAGAAAAGGTTATTGAGCCTACTGTTATCGAGCCTGAAAACGACTACGGCTTTGTGGCAGTGTGTGCAGGCGAAGGACTTGAGGAGCTGTTTAGGGATATAGGCGCCGATGTGATTGTAAGCGGCGGACAGACAATGAACCCATCCACTGACGATATTTTAAATGCTGTAATGAGAACACCTGCAAAAACAGTATTTGTTCTTCCAAATAACAAAAATATAATTATGGCCGCAGAGCAGGCAATCCCTCTTGCCGCTGACAGAGAGGTAAGAGTTCTCCAAACAAAAACAATTCCTCAGGGAATTTCCGCAATGCTTGCCTTTGATGACAGCTGTGATGCTGACGAAAACCAAATGACAATGATGTCTGCGGCACAGGCAGTGGAAACTGCACAGGTTACCTTTGCCGCCAGAGACAGTGAAATTGACGGCAAAGAGGTTCATCAGGGCGAAATAATGGGACTTTGCAACGGTAAAATAAAATTCATCGGTGACAGCATAACCGAAATTGCATACAAGTCTGCAGACAAGCTGTTTAAGAAAAACGAGCATTCACTGATTACCGTTATTTACGGTGAAGGAGTCAGCGAGGAGGAGGCGGTTGAGGTAGAAAGCCGCCTTGAAAAGAAATACGGTGCTGACGTTGAAATAAGCGTTGTTGACGGCGGTCAGCCGATATATTACTTTATTATTTCCGTGGAGTAAACCATGTTAAATCTTGAAAGTAACATAAAATTTATTAAGGGTGTTGGCGAGAAAAGAGCCGAGCTGTTTTACAAGCTCGGCATCTTTGATGTTGACTCCCTTATTCATTTTTACCCCAGAAAATATGAGGACTGGACAAATACCAAAGCCGTTTCAGAGGTATCTGACGGTGAAAATGTTGTTATAAAAGCAACTATGATTACACCTGTAAAGGAGCATATGGTAAGGCGCGGTATGACGCTTTACAAATGCAGATTTTCCGACGGTGAAAGTGTAATCAACGTAACAATTTTCAACAACAGGTATTTGGCGCAAGCCTTAAGAATTTATGATGACTATGTGCTTTTCGGAAAAATTGAAAAGAATTTTACCACAGCGTCAATGTCCTCACCTAAAATAGAAAAGCTTGAAACCGGCATACATATTCACCCAATTTATTCAACAACAGGCAAGCTGACCTCAAATGCAATTGCTAAGGTCATTAAAACAGCCCTTGATAATATTGACGAAATACCGGAAACCTTAAGTTGGGAAATAAGGAACAAATATAACCTCATACCATTGGACAGTGCCGTTAGGCAGATACATTTTCCCTACTCTGCTGATGACAGCGCCGCCGCAAGAAAAAGGCTGATATTTGAAGAGCTGCTTACATTACAGCTGGGATTATTAAAGCTGAAAAGCACCAAGAAAAAAGAAACTCCGCTGAATATATCAAAGGATTATACGTCCGAGTTTACTGCACTTTTACCATACAGACTGACAAACGCTCAGCAAAGGGCTATTAACGAGTGTATTAGGGATATGCAGGGTAAATACCCAATGAACAGGCTTTTGCAGGGTGATGTGGGCTCCGGCAAAACAGCAGTGGGAGCAGGAATTATTTACACCGTTATCAAAAACGGATACCAAGGTGCGCTTATGGCACCTACGGAAATACTGGCAACACAGCATTATGAAAGCATTTCAAAAATGCTTGGAAATACAAATATAACAATCAAGCTGCTGACAGGCTCCACAAAGGCATCTGAGAAAAAGCAAATTAAGAGTGACCTTATTGACGGTAAAATTGACCTGCTTATAGGCACCCACGCAATAATACAAAATGATGTGGAATTTAAAAATCTCGGTTTGGTTATCACCGACGAACAGCACCGTTTCGGTGTTAAGCAAAGGGCAAGCCTTGCAAACAAGGGACAGGGTATACACACCCTTGTAATGAGCGCAACGCCTATTCCAAGAACCTTAGGGCTTATTCTTTACGGCGACCTTGATATCAGCATACTGGATGAGCTGCCCCCCGGCAGACAGGAACTACGCACAGATCTGGTTGACTCACGTTACAACAGCAGGCTGTACAAATTCATACGTGACGCCGTTGACCGAGGTGAGCAGTGCTATATTATCTGCCCTATGGTTGAGGACAGCGAGGATGAGGAAAATCTAAAATCGGCAGAGCAATTTGCCGAGGAGCTTTCACAAACAGCCTTTAGGGGATATAATCTGGGACTCCTCCACGGCAAAATGAAGCCTAAAGAAAAGGAAAATGTTATGAAAGCATTTTCAAGGGGTGATGTGCAGATACTTGTTGCCACAACAGTAGTTGAGGTTGGTGTTGATGTAGCCAATGCAACAATTATGGTGATTGAAAACGCAGAGCGCTTTGGACTCTCACAGCTTAATCAGCTAAGGGGCAGAATCGGCAGAGGCAGTAAAAAAAGCTACTGAGAACTTATTTCCGAAAGCAACAGCGACTCTGCAAAAAACCGTCTTATGACTATGAAAAAATACAGTGACGGCTTTAAAATTGCCGACGAGGATTTAAAGGCACGCGGTCCCGGTGATTTCTTCGGTGAAAGACAACACGGTCTGCCAAAGCTGAAAATTGCCGATATGCTGGAGGATATGGAGGTTTTGAGGCTTGCACAGGAATGTGCAAGGGATATCCTAAAGGAAGACTATAACCTTGATTTGGACAAAAATAAACACCTCTGCAATTCAATTACAAAGATGTTTAGGGATATTGAATATTAATAAACTATAATTGCTAAAAATAAAAAGCCGACAAACATGAAGTGAACCCCAAAGTTTAGACAAAATTTAATATTAAATTGTTTGCGAATGA
>CAMBQD010000051.1 GCA_945869905.1 uncultured Clostridia bacterium
TACCCGATGAGCCAAAGAATATTGCTCAGGAGCCTGTAGCTAATGAGCAGATGCCCGAGTCCACAGCTCCCACTCAGCCTGTACAGGAGGGTGTAAGCGAGTTTGAGCACTGGGCAGAATTCCTTGATATTATTCACAAAACGGATATTGCCCTTTACGGTGTTCTCAGCGGAGCAGGTGCACATTTTGACAGCGGACGATTTGTTATTGACAGTACAAATCCCACAATAAAGCAGTTTATTCAAATACCAACTCACTTGAAGGCAATTAAGCAGGCGGTGTTTGAAATAACCGGACAGCCATATAAAATCGCTGTCAGCAGGTCAAAGGCACAGACTCAGCAAAAGCGTGATGCGCTGGAGGACCTGATAAATCAAGCACAAAATAATGTTGAAATAAAATTTGAATAAAAAACAGGAGAAAGAATATGAAAGCAAGACTTCCAAAGGGAATGGGCGGCGGCCCTCAGAATATGCAGAGTATGCTCCGTCAGGCACAGAAAATGCAGGAGGATATTGAGGCAAAAAAGGCAGAGCTTGAGGAAAAGGAATATGTTGTATCCTCAGGCGGCGGTATGGTAGAAATTACCGTTAAGGGTAATCACGAGGTTAAGGCAATCGGTATTAACCCTGAGGTTGTGGACCCTGAAGATGTGGAAATGCTGGAGGATATGCTCCTTGCAGCATTTAACGAGGCAATACGTCAGATTGATGAGGAATCCGAAAGAGAGCTTGAAAAGGTAACAGGCGGATTAAATATTCCGGGACTGTAAACAGAAAAAGACAGAGGTAATTATGGCATACAATCTTGCACCACTTCAAAATTTAATAGACCAGTTTGAGCGTATGCAGGGTATCGGCCATAAAACTGCACAGCGTATGGCTTTTTATGTGCTGGGGCTTTCCGATGACGAGGCAAGGGCTTTTGCTCAGGCAATAACCGACGCTCATACAAAAATAAAGCAGTGCAGGGTTTGCTGTGACCTTGCAGATGATGACCTTTGCCCGATTTGCAAAAGTAATACAAGGGATAAAAGTGTTATCTGTGTTGTTGAGGACCCACGTGATGTGGCGGCAATTGAGCGTACCCACGAGTATAACGGTACATATCATGTACTCCACGGTGCAATTTCGCCAATGGATAACATAGGTCCCGATCAAATAAGGATTAAAGAGCTTGTGGCAAGGCTCGGCGACGACACGGTGGAGGAGGTTATTATGGCAACCAATCCCACTGTTGAGGGTGAGGCAACTGCAATGTATATCAGCAGATTGCTTAAACCCATGGGTATTACCGTCAGCAGACTTGCCTACGGCGTGCCCGTGGGCGCCGATTTGGAATATGCCGACGAGGTCACACTTTCACGTGCAATTGAGGGCAGGAGCTTGATTTAAGAAGGATAGGAGTGATAGACTTGAACACGAATGACAGGCAGATAATTGCAAATAATAAAAAAGCCTATCACGACTATTTTGTGATTGAAACCTATGAGGCAGGTATTGAGCTTTTCGGTACGGAGATTAAATCAATCAGAAACGGCAGAGTTAATCTTAAGGATAGCTTTTGCTCGGTAGATGACGGAGAAATGTTTGTTATAGGTATGCACATCTCACCTTACGAAATGGGCAATCGCTTTAACCGTGACCCAATGCGTAAAAAAAGACTGCTCCTCCATAAAAAAGAGATTATGAAACTCTTTGGTCAGTCACAGCAGCAGGGGCTTGCAATTGTTCCGCTTAGCCTGTATATTTCAAAGGGCAGAGCCAAGCTGGAAATAGGTCTTTGTAAAGGTAAAAAGCTTTACGACAAACGTGCCGTTCAGGCAAAGAAGGACTCTGACAGACAGATTGAAAGAACGCTTAAAGAAAATTATCATTAATATGGGGATGAAAGGATTTCGACAGGGTTGTTGAACCTTGGTCAGCGAGTAGTGGAGTTGCACCACTTAAAAAGTAACAGCTTAAAATTAACTGACAAAAATACTTCAGTTGCTCTTGCTGCTTAATTAGCGGCTTGCGTCCTCATACAGAGTGCCACGGCTGTATGCAGGGCGTCGACTTAGTGGCGAACATGAACGGAAGAGCTTCTCGGCTTCCGTCAGGAATAAGAGAATACCGTAGGCCGAAGGCTGTTTGCCGCCGTCGGTTGAGGGGATAACCCAAAAGACAAACTACACTCGTAGAGCCCTTGGCAAGATGATTTTGGACGCGAGTTCAATTCTCGCCATCTCCACCAGGACAGAATAATCCGAAACTTGTTATCATTGGTAACTGTTTCGGATTTTCTTTATTACAAAGATATTTGTATCTGTTTTTAAGGTTAAATATAAAATCAACAATCCCCTGTATAGATTGATATACAGGGGATTGTTGATTATTCGTATACAGTTGGGTCGTTGCCCTCTGACCATTCAAGCTGGCCGTTATCGTAAATTCTTACGTAGTCAACTATGTAGTCATATGGCAGCTTGCCCTTATTTCTCTTGCTGGTAATTATACCGTTTCCGAACCAGAACCACCAATCAGGCTTTGCGATACCGTTCTTTGAATGACCGTTTATCTCTGTACTGATTTCAAGCCTTGTGGGATAATGGCTGATGAGGTTAGGATTTGTTACGTGCCATACAAGCTTGTTGTCGTAGTAAAACTTAATGCTGTCCTTTTTCCAGTCAAGTCCGTAGGTGTGGAAGCCGGTGTAATAATCCTTTGCAAAGGTATACTTAAGGCGCTGTCCCTTATAAGCGTCATAGTGGAGGGTTGTCTGGAGGAGATAAGGGATTGCGTTTTCAAAAATATCAATCTCGCAACCGTCCTGTGCTTTTTGTGTACAGTTGTTAATATCGTCAGGCATAAGCCAAAAAGCCGACCAAGCACCTCTGATGTTGTCTACCTTACAGCGTGCCTCAAAGTAACCGTACGTAACTCTTTTATGCTCCCAGTGCAAATCGCCTGTGTAATATCCGGGCTTTTCTCCGTCCTTGTACTCTGTTCTGATTACAAGCTGATTGTTCTTGATTGAGATTTGGTCCTCCGACCAATAACCGCCCTTTCTTGAACAATTGGGCATCATCCAAAGGTCCTTGTCAAGCTCCTTGTCAAATTCCTCACTGTATGCCAGCTTATAGCTTTCCGGCAGTTTGAATATTTCACGTTTTTTGCTCATTTTTACCTCTCCTTAAAATCATCAGTAATAATTATATTTGATACCATTTGATTTCATTTGCCTCTAAATGAAGGTCAAAGCTGCTGCCGTCACCAACATAAACTGTTGTATCCTGGGGCTCGTAGGTGTTGTTAACAACACAGTATTTGCCGTTTTTAACATATGCGTGAACCTCAACATTATAGTTGGTTGAATACCAGCGGTTAAGCTCATCCTCAGCAGACGCAGACCAAAGCACTGCTCTATAAAGCACACGGCTGTTTTCAAAGCTGTACGGAAGACCGCTGATATATACGCCTCTGCCTTTACCAAATGACTTAACTGCCATTTGTACCTCCTCTGCGTGACGGACGGCAAAGGGAAGCTCTGTAGCATTCTGAACAAGGACTGTTGTACCCTCAAGTGCAACAATATTCTTCTTGCCCTCACCAAAATCAATGTTGCCGTTATCAGTATCTTCAAGGATGAAATGATTTCTGTGCTCCTCTGTATTATATCTGCGAGTGTTAAGAGTGTATCCGTTTTCTCTTTCAACACCGAGAATGTCATCAAGCTGGAAAAACTTGCCCTGCCACTGGTGTGCGGCAGGCTCACCGATACCGATAAATCCGCCGCCGTTGTAAACAAATTTCTTAACGGCAGTAATTATTTCCTCATCTGTCCAGTATTCGCCGCCTGTTTGTGCCGTGTCGGCGTCGCCGACATTGATAATAACATCAATATTATTAAGGATTGACGGGTCATTCTTAATATCATCAAAGCTGATGAATGATACATCAAAGGGAGCACCGCTCAATGCCTCAATAACACCAAAGTATGAGTAATTCTGCCTGTAGTAAAGACCATGGTGTACCATATGGTTAGACCAGGAACGCATTTTACCCCAGCAGTTAAGAACGGCAACCCTCTTAACACAATAAGGTGTTACACCCTGAATGTTGTCATAAAGAGTACGAAACTCATTACAAACATCCTTTATATAATCTACAAATTCGGGGAATTTAAGGGCGAGCTTAAGGTATCCGCCATATCCGATTCTTTGGATAGGGCTTCTCAAAATAGCACGTCTTGCCGTTACCCAGTTAACCTTTGCCTCATAAATAGGGTCCCCGCCCTCACAGAATACGTCGGGGAAAAAGTAAGGGAGAAATCTGCCTTCTGTGTATTTAACATTTTTAATATCACTGAAAAGGCGAAGCGTTGAGCCGTTGCCCACACTGCCTACAACTGCGTCAAGACCGATTGATGCAAATTCGTCCATAAACGGCTCCATACCAATCCAGTGGTCGCCCATAAACATCATTGCTTCCTTGCCGTATTCGTGAACAATGTCCACCATTTCCTTGGCAAGCTTGGCAACCTCCCTGCGCTGAAAAGCCTGAAAATCCTTAAATTCCTTTGATGGAATTCTGTAGGTGTTGTTCATATATCCCTGGTCAATGATGTACTCAGGACGGAAGGGATATCCAACCTCCTTTTCAAACTGTTCTAAAATATATGGGCTTACAGATGCTGAATAGCCGAACCAGTCAACATATTTTTCTCGTGCAAGCTCGTCAAAAACCAAGGTGAACTGGTGGAAGAAGGTTGTAAATCTTACAACGTCAACATAGGGATGAGAGTCAAGGAAACGGCGCAGGCGTTCCATTGAGTGAGCCCTTGTTTTCGGCTGGCGTACGTCAAAGGTGATTTGTGGCTCAACGTCCTTCCACTCGTTAACAACAGCGTTGTACATATGTACCGGATCCCACATAATGTAGGCAAGAAAGCTTACGGTGTATTCGTGGAATTTCTTTACTGGTGTAATAATAACATTGCCCGCTTCCTCATCATATGACCACTTGTCAGTGGGTACTGCCTCACCTGTTGTACGGTCAATTACCTCCCACCATCTTGTGATATCGTCACGGGAGTTCACCTTAAGCATATCCGGATAAAGATGGTCCATCAAATGAATTTCCAGCTTATCCTCAACTGCCGTGTGAAAAGGCGTCATAATGTACATCTGCTGAATTTCGTCAGGATTCGCCTTAGCCCATGCGTTATCCTTTCTTGTGGTGTAATAGGTTGCATAGATTTTTGCGCCTGTGTCCTTAAGCTCCTGAGGGAACTCGGTGCCGTCGCAGTCACGTATAGCGTCTGCACCCCATTCGCCCATAATATCCAGCGTTTCCTTTACCACATCCATATCGGTGGGGATTGTTACTCTTCCTTTGCTGTTTTCCATAAATTACTCCTCATTTTTAATAACTGTTATTTTGTTGTTTTTCAAGGTTACATTACCGTCGCACATACTTTCACGGATAAGCGGTACGCCCTTGCGGATAAAGAATTGATTGTTTTCAACCAACGCGTCGGGATTTTCGGCAGGGCTGAGTATGCCGCCTAAATCGTCATAGCTTACATTGTGCCTAAAGGTGTTATGAATAGCCTCCTCAAGACAAAACATAATACAGCCGCCCTCGTTTTGAGTGCTGTAGTTATATTCATACACTGTTCCGTCTCCTGAGTCTGCGTCATATGCCATACCGTCCTGATTAAGCCTTGTATCGGCAACCTCGTTAAACCTGAATAAAGCGTCCTTGCATTTCCACGGCCATATGGCAGCCGCAACCTTGCCCATACGGTTTTCAGGATAACGGTAAACGCGGTCGTTCATTTCAGCGGCACAGGAATGGGCGGTGTTGTGCTCAACTAAAGGACTTAACGCATACATCGGTGTTATTGCGTCTCCGCCTGCCGATTTAACATAATTGTTCGTTATCAAAATATTTTCATGACCGTATTTTTTGAACAGCTTCCGGTCAAGCTCTGCCCCTGCAAATTTGCTGTGGCAGTAGGAATAGCCCACGGCAATGCCCCATCTGCTGACATCTTTTACAAAGCAGTCCTTAACTGTCACACCGTCATATCTTGCCACACCTGTTGACTCCTCGTCATCAGGCTTAAAGGCGGTCATATATATTCCGCCGTTATTCATATGCTTGTTGTAAACGTTTCCGTTAACATCGTGGACGTAAAGATTGCTAAGCGTAATTCCACGGAGAGTTCCTCTGTTTTTAGCCACAACTGCAACACCTGTTCGGTCCATCTTATGAGGAGCCGAATAATCCTCAGAATTTGTGTAAACCTGAGCATTTGTAATCTCAATATCGTGAATTAAAATATTTTCGGCATCAAAAAGTAAAACAGCAGAGGATACGTCGCCTTTATAAATATGGGTGGATGAGTCCAGCTCCATACCGTAATCCTGATACCAAATTCCATTTCCTTCGGCGTCAATTCTGGGCATAGCCCCACCGTCACCGTAGGCGCCGATTTCTATTAAATCCTCATTAAAATCTCCGCAGTTCTTTATGTGAAGATACTGTCCTTTAAAAACAGAATCCCTTTTAAGCAAAACCCTGTCACCGCAGTTAAGGGACAATTGGTTTATTTTATCCAAGGAGGCGAAGGCTGATTCAGGGGACAGACCGTTATTTGAGTCGTTACCTGTCTGTGAGCTGACATAATATGTTTTGGATTTCATTTTCAAATTCCGCCTCCCTTATTCTTTTTTCAATAACTGCTTCCACCTCTTTAAAGTGAAAGCTGTCACCGGCATATCTTGTAAACAGGTCGGAATTTTTTTCGTAAAATTCAACCTTTTCCTCATAGGAAATGGGCTTATATTCGTATACCCTTTTTATTTCTTCCTTTTCCGATACAAAATCAAGCTTAAAGCCCGTAAGCTCATACTGTAAATAAGCCGGCAGTGAAAAATGGGTTACACCGTAAACGGCTTCACCGTTTTTGAACATCATTTCTCTTTTGCTGTTTTCTTCTTCGCACCTCTTTTGCAGTGCGTCAGGGCTGTCGTCGTTAATAAGCCCCAGCTTTTTTGCAAAGGCAAGACACGCCCTTGCATATTGCATTTCTTCTTTGCTTGTAAAATTCATATCAAATTCT
>CAMBQD010000052.1 GCA_945869905.1 uncultured Clostridia bacterium
TTCTCAGGTTGACTTCTGCTTCTGCGCTGTTAATATGAAAAAGGACGAAATCAAAGCCCTTGAGGAAGAATATGCAAAGCATGAATGTCCTGTTGTTTCAAATAACAGTGCACACCGTTTTACACCTGATGTTCCCATGGTTGTGCCTGAGCTTAATGCCGAGCATATCAACATCATCCCTGCACAGAGGAAAAGACTCGGAACAAAGCGTGGATTTATTGCAGTTAAATCAAACTGCTCATTGCAGTCATATGTTCCTGCAATATTCCCTCTTCACGAAAAATTCGGCGTTAAGAATGTACTTGTTTGTACTTATCAGGCAATTTCAGGTGCTGGAAAAACCTTTGAAACCTGGCCTGAGATGATTGATAACGTAATTCCCTACATCGGCGGAGAAGAGGAAAAAAGTGAAAAAGAACCTCTTAAGCTTATGGGTAAAATTGAAGGCGATGTTATCAAATCAGCTGACAAGCCTAATTTTACAGCACAGTGTATCCGTGTTCCTGTATCAAACGGTCACCTTGGTGCCGTATTTGTTGATTTTGAAAACAAACCCACTAAGGAAGAAATGATTGAAATATGGGATAATTTCTCAGGCAGAGCACAGGAGCTTAATCTCCCATCTGCACCTAAAAAATTCTTAAACTATTTTACAGAGGATGACAGGCCCCAGATTAAGTCAGAAAGAATGCTTGAAAACGGTATGGCTGTTTCAATCGGCAGACTCAGAGAGGATACTCAGTACGATTACAAATTTGTATGCCTGTCACACAACACTTTAAGAGGTGCCGCCGGCGGTGCAGTTCTTCTTGCAGAGCTTTTGGCTGCCGAAGGTTATATGGACTAAACTTATTTTAAGAAAGGAATTTAGCTATGAAGAATCCTATTTTTACAGGCGCTGCTGTTGCAATTATTACTCCTATGAATGCAGACGGTTCCGTAAATTATGAAGAATTTGCAAAATTCATTGATTTTCAAATTGAAAACGGTACAGACGCAATTGTTGTTTGCGGTACAACAGGTGAATCATCAACCCTCAAGGTTGTTGAGCACAACGAGGCAATCAAGTGGTGCGTAAAATATGTTAATCACAGAATTCCTGTTATTGCTGGCACCGGCTCTAACTCAACCGCCTGTGCTATTGATATTAGCAAGGAGGCTTGTGAGGCAGGTGCTGACGCACTTCTGCTTGTTACTCCTTACTATAACAAGACCAGCCAAAGAGGTCTTATTGCTCACTACACTGCAATTCATGACGCAACAAATCTGCCTATAATTCTTTACAATGTTCCCTCAAGAACCGGGCTTAACATTGCTCCCGAAACTGCATATGAGCTTTCCAAGCTTCCGAGAATTAACGGTATTAAGGAAGCATCGGGAAATCTTGAGCAGGTTGAAAAAATCCGTGAGCTTTGCGGCGACGAGCTTAACATTTGGAGCGGTAATGACGACCAGATTTATGACCTTATGGAGAGAGGTGCAAAGGGCGTAATCAGCGTGCTTTCAAACATCTGTCCAAAGGAAACACACGATATTGCACAAAAGTATCTTGACGGCGACAAGGCAGGCAGTAAGGAAATGATGGATAAGTACTTAAAGCTTGCCAAGGCTATGTTTGTTGATGTTAACCCTATTCCTGTTAAGGAGGCTGTAAGCCTTATCGGCTTTAACGCAGGCCCCTGCAGACTTCCGCTTGTTGAAATGGACGAAAATAACAAGGCTTATGTTAAGGCAACAATGGAAGAATACGGACTTTTAAAATAATTTATTAAGAGGAATTTTAAAATGACCAGAATAATAATTTCCGGTGCAAACGGAAAAATGGGCAAGGTAATTCAAAGCGTTGTTTCAACACGTGATGACTGTGAAATTGTTGCAGGCGTTGATTTAAACACTGAAGAAAACGGAAGCTTTCCTGTTTATTCAACAATTTTTCAGGTTAATGAAGACGCAGATGTTATAATCGATTTTACAAATCCTGTACTCCTTGACGATTTGCTCAGCTATTCAAAAAAAACAGGAATTGCACTTGTTCTTGCAACAACAGGCTATGACGACGATCAAAAAAAGAAAATAGAAGAGGCATCAAAAGCCTCCCCTATTTTCTTTACCTACAATATGAGTATGGGTATTAATCTACTTTCAAATCTTGCAAAAAAGGCCGTGGAAATTTTAGGTAACGACTTTGATATTGAAATTGTTGAAAAGCATCACAACCAAAAAATTGACGCTCCCAGCGGCACTGCATTGATGCTTGCAGACGCTATGTGCGAGGTTACGCCAAGCCCAATGAAATATGAGTATGACCGCCATTCAAAGCGTGAAAAAAGAACTAAGAATGAAATCGGTATACACGCAGTACGCGGCGGAACAATTGTCGGCGAGCATGAGATAATTTTTGCAGGACGTGATGAAATTATTACACTTTCACATTCTGCCCGCAGTAAAGAAATTTTTGCGGTTGGCGCAGTTAACGCCGCAGTTTATATGAACGGTAAGCCTGCAGGAATGTATGATATGAAGGAGCTTATAGATTAAGCCGATTATAAAAAAACATTAGGGGAGGATTATATCCTCCCCTACGATTTTAAAAAAAGGTACAGTCAAATGACTGTACCTTTTAATTTTAGGTTCGTGACAGACCGTCCACACTTAAAACAACACCTGTAATATATGAAGCCTTATCAGATGCAAGGAACACAAAAGCATTTGCAATATCCTCAGGCTGACCGATACGGCGCAGAGGAATACGTGCGATGATTGGGTCTATAACCTCTTTTGGCACTGAGCGCATCATATCTGTATATGTCACACCCGGTGCAACTGCATTGACACGTATACCCTTTGGTCCCAATTCTCTTGCAAGAGAAAGGGTAAGACCGTTTACAGCAGCCTTAGAGGTGGGATAGGCAATTCCGCTGGGCTGTCCCGCAATGCTAACCATTGAAGAAGTATTGAGAATAACACCGCTACCCTGCTCTGTCATATGAAATGCCGCCGCCCTTGAGCAATTAAAAACTGCCTTAACATTAAGCTCCATAATACTGTCAAATTTTTCTGTGGTATAGTCAAGTAACGGTGTACTGTCAGATAGTCCGGCATTATTTACTAAAATATCTATTCTGCCGTACCTATCTACTACAGAGTCAATCGCAGCTTTAACATTGTCATAATCGGAAAGATTGGGACTTATACCTTCTACTTTAGCAGATGAATCAATTTCCTTAAGCTTTTTTACTGCCTTTTCGGCACTTTCAGGACGGGAAGCACAGAGAATTACCGTTGCGCCCTCTGAAAGAAATGCCTGAACCGTTGCAAAACCAATTCCGCGTGAACCGCCTGTAACAACTGCAATTTTGTTTTCAAGTAACATTTAAACCCCTCCTATAAAAATATTATGACCCTGCTAAATATATTTTAACATATTTTTTGCTATTTAGCAAATGTAATAAATTCTTTTGGAGTAACGGAATACTTCTTTTTAAAAACAGAAATGAAGTATGACTGTGATGAAAAGCCCAAGGCACTGTAAATCCTTTTACTGTCAAATCCATCTAAAAGCAAAGCCTTTGCCGCCTCTAATTTTTTATTGATTATGAATGATGTAAGCGCCTCACCCATTTCAGTTTTGAACAAATGTGATAGGTAATCTGCTGAAATTCCGCACTCCTCAGCAAGTCTTGAAACAGTTATTTTCTTATTATGATTTTTATTTATATATGAAACACATTTTCTAATATAAGGTGAATATTTTAATTTTTTTGATTCTTCACAAACGCTGTTTGTAAGCTTGATTACACTGCCTGCAATACAATCCAATATCTCATCTGCAGATTTAAGAGAGTCAATTTTCATAATAAAGGAGTCGGAAAAGGAATAAGCGTCCTCCTCATTAAGTCCGCCTTCAATGGCATATCTTGTAGCAAGAGTGATAGTGCTTACCGCCATATATCTGAATTGTCTCAACTCATTTTCCGACATTCTGCCTACAACAATATCGTTACCTGTAAAAAGAGTAAGCTCCTTAAACAAACGATTTAAATCACCTTGCTTAATACAGTTAAAAAGATTAACCTCCTTTTTGTAATCCAGGTGAAATTCCTTCCGCACATCATTATATAAAGACTCTGTTACATTATGCGGTAATACCTTTATGTTTATTAGCTGTGAGTATTTCATCAAATCACCTCATATTCAGCATAAATTAAAAGTTCAAGAAAGTCAAACAAGTAAATAAAAATACAAAAGAAAATACAAATCATTTAAGAATTTTGATATAAAAAAGAGGTAAGACCTTGCTTACCTCTTAAATCTTAATATATCTAAAACTTACAGCAATGTGACTTTTACTTTATCCTTAAGTAATGTTGGAATTTCAATTCCCTGTGGGCAATGGTTTGCACATTTGCCGCAGGCTATGCAATCGTCGCAATTACCGTCAATTTTTGCATATTCCTCTTTGCCCTGTGGTATTGTATATTCACCGGTTTTAATCTTATTATACACTGCAAAAATTGAGCTGATTTTAACACCCTTTGGACAATCACCGCAGTAATCACATCCGGTACAAGGAATAACATCATTTTTATTAATCATAGCCTCTGCATTTGAACAAATCTTAAGCTCTCTTTCACTAAACGGAACAAAGTTTGTAAAGGTTGCAAGGTTATCGTTTAGCTGCTCAACGCTGTTCATACCGCTGAGAACCGTTAACACATTACTGTGGCTGGCAACAAAGCCCATTGCCCAGGACGCCGCGCTTTTACCGGGGCGAGCCTTTTGGAACATATCGTTGATTTCTTCGGACACATCTGCAAGCTGACCGCCGCGAACAGGCTCCATAACAATAACAGGAATACCAGCCTCAGTCAAAATGTTATACTGTGCTTCGGCATCCTGATTTTTCCAATCAAGATAATTCATCTGAATTTGGGCAAAATCCCAGTGGTGAGCCGCAACAATATTGTGTAAGTCATCAAGATTGCCATGGAATGAAAAGCCGATATTTTTAACCTTTCCTTCCTCTCTCATCTTCAAAAGGAAATCGTAAACACCGTATTTTTCACATTTTTCAAAATTATCCTTGCCCAAAGAGTGCAACAGATAAAAGTCAAAATAATCGTGACCTGTTTTTTCAAGCTGTTTTTTGAAAATCTTTTCAACATCGGACTTTTTGGTGCACATCCAAATAGGCATTTTATCGGCAAGAAAATAAGTATCTCTGGGATATTTTTTCAAAGCGGTACCGATGAACTTTTCGCTTTTGCCAACGTGATACATATATGCCGTATCAAAGTAATTAACTCCGTTTTCATAGGCAAGATCCACAAGCTCCTGACCTTTTTTGTAGTCAATCATCGGATTGTTTTCTCTTTTTAGAGCTGTTTTACAGGGAAGTCTCATAGTACCTAAGCCAAGTAAAGAAACCTCTGTGTCCTTAAATTTTCTTCTGTCAACCATGATTTTTACTCCTTTGTCCAGGTTACGCCCTGTGGTGTATCCTTCAAAATAATTCCTTTTGCCTTTAAATCATCACGGATTTTATCCGCAGTTGCCCAATCCTTATTTGCCCTTGCCTCCTGACGCTTTGCAATAAGCTCTTCAATTTCTGCGTCAAGGTCATTTGACTTTCTGTTATAAAGAATTCCCAATACATCACAAAGCTCGTCGAACACCTTTGACGCCGTTTCACAAACATTCCTTGAAACATTTTTATCAAGAATTTTTATGTTAATATCCTTAACAAGCTCAAATATTGCGGAAAGTCCGTCGGCAGTGTTAAGGTCATCATCCATAGCGGTAATAAACTGCTCCCTGCGGCTGTTTATTAAGTCAATAAGCTGTGAGTCATCCTCTGTATCCTTTGCATTCTTAATTGCAAAATCAAGGCTGTCACGGCAGGTATAAAGCCTTTCAAGAGCAGATTTGCACTGTTCTATAATTTCAAGACTGTAGTTAATTGGAGAACGGTAATGTGAGGAAATGAGAAAATAACGAATAACCTCATATCCGTATACATCTGCAATTTCACGAACGGTTTTGAAATTACCCAGTGATTTACTCATTTTAACATTGTCAACATTTATATAGCCGTTGTGCATCCAATATTTAGCAAAGGTGCAGCCGTTTGCACATTCACTCTGTGCAATCTCATTTTCATGATGCGGAAATACTAAGTCCTGACCGCCGCAGTGAATGTCAATGGTTTTACCAAGATAACGTCTGTTCATTGCAGAGCATTCAATATGCCAGCCCGGTCTGCCCTTTCCCCAAGGTGAATCCCAATATGGCTCCCCTTCCTTTGCCGCCTTCCACAAGGCAAAGTCAAGCGGGTCCTCCTTCTTTTCACCAACGGCAATTCTTGCACCTGACTGCAAATCGTCAATTGGCTGGTGGCTGAGCTTGCCGTATTCCTTGTACTTTAATGTTCTGAAATAAACATCACCGTCAACTGCATAGGCATAACCCTTATCCTCAAGAGATTTTATGATATCAATAATTTCATCGATATTCTCAGTAGCCTTTGGATGAACGGTGGCCTCCTTAAAATTAAGGCCGTGTGCGTCCGTCCAAAACTCATTAATGTATTTTTTTGACACTTCCTCAAAGGAGATACCCTCTTCATTGGCTCTTTTGATAATTTTGTCGTCTACATCAGTAAAATTCTGAACAAATTTAACGTTCATTCCTCTGTATTCCATATACCTTCTAAGCACATCAAAAACACAAAGCGGTCTTGCATTACCGATGTGAATAAAGTTATATACCGTAGGACCGCAGGCATAAATTTTAACCTCGTCCTTATCAACAGGAACAAACTCCTCCTTCTGTCGCGTCATTGTGTTATAAATTTTCATTTTATCGACTCCTTTAAGCGCTTAATTTCTTCCTCAAGCTCCTTTATTTTATTTTGATTATCAACTATTGCATTCATAAGCGGGTCCGGTATATTTATTTGGTCAAGATCATCAACACGTTCACCGTCAATCCTTACTACCTCGCCCGGAACACCG
>CAMBQD010000053.1 GCA_945869905.1 uncultured Clostridia bacterium
CAGGCATTGTGGTTTCCTGCCAGATTGAGCGCAGTCAGCACCAAAACCGTGAGGTGGCTATGCGTATGCTTAAGTCAAAGCTTATCGAAATCAAAGAAAGAGAAAATCTGGAAAAAATAGAGGACATCAAAGGCGACCAAAAGGAAATCGCCTGGGGAAGTCAGATACGCTCATACGTATTTATGCCGTACACAATGGCAAAGGACCACAGAACAGGCTATGAAATGGGCAATATCAATGCCGTTATGGACGGGGATATTGACGGATTTATAAACGCATATTTAAAAATGAAATCGGTTGAAGGGGCTGAGAACAGATAATGGCTGACATATTAGATATTACAACGATGACAGGCTTTTTACTTAGGCTGTTAATCGCAATTGTTTTGGGATTTTTTGTAGGCCTTGAAAGGCAGTGGACCAAGCATCAGGCAGGCATACTTACCAATGTTATAGTTTGTGTGGGAGCATATGCCTACTGTGCCTTTTCTTACATAGCCGACGGCGGCAGTAATGTTGACGTAACGCGTATTGCCGCTCAGGTTGTATGCGGCATCGGCTTTTTGGGTGCAGGTCTTATCCTTAGGGACGGTACCAATATTCGCGGTCTGTCCACAGCCGCAACCATATGGACGACGGCAGCAATAGGTATATTATGCACGGTTCCCAATATTTTGTATTCGGTGCTTGTTGCCGCCGTTATCGTTTTTCTTCATCTTGTCCTGCATCCCCTGTCTGCCTATATTGACAAAAAGAATAATTATGACAAGGATAAGCTGGAAAAAACAGTGTGCATATATAAAATTTCCATAAAATGTACAGAAGAAAGCGAAACGGAAATTCGTTCCCATTTGGTAAAAACAATCAGGGACAAAAACAACGTTTTACTGCATAATTTGGAAAGTAATTCCACCGATGACGGAAATATAAAAATAAGGGCTTACATCTCAACCGCCAAGAAAAATGACGAGGTTATTGAGGACCTTTTGATACATATCGGCAAAGACGACGGCATAATTTCAGCCGGCTGGAAATTAGACAATTAATTACCACAAATAATAAAATTCCTCCTGACGAAAAATAAGTTAGGGGGAATTTTATTATGAAAAAAATTTTATTGTCAATAATGTGTGTTGCTCTGCTTGCAGGATGTGCGGCGCAGAATAACAATACTGCCCAAAGCACCTCCGAAAGCAGCACCGGCAATACAAATGTGGCTGAAACCACAGTGGAAATAACAGGTGTAAACACAAAGAATTACAGCAACGACAAGGTTGTATGGGGCCCCGGAAGAGCAGAAAATCACCAGCGCCCCACAGACCCTGTTCAGCTTCAGGAAAAATACGGCGACCTTGACGCGCACTTTATTATGAGTGACGAAAATTTCATCTGCCTAACCTTTGACGAAGGATATGAAAACGGCTATACTCCTGCCATTTTGGACACCTTGAAGGAAAAGGGTGTAAAAGCAATTTTCTTCGTAACCTATGATTTTGCAAAGGACAATCCTCAGCTGATTGAGCGTATGATTGATGAAGGTCATATCATAGGCAATCACACCTACAGGCACTACACTCTTGACGAGGTCAGCGAGCAGGAGGCAGCAGAGGAAATAGTTTACCTTGATAACTATATGAAGGATACCTTTAAGTACAGAATGACGCTTTTCCGTTTTCCCAAAGGTGAATTCAGTGAAAAAACTCTTGCTCTGGCAGACAGCTTAGGGTACAAAAGTGTGTTCTGGTCCTTCGCCTATGCCGATTGGGATGTACAAAACCCTGCGGATAAAAACGACGCCTTCAGCACAATTACCGACAATTTCCACAACGGAGAGATTATGCTGCTGCACGCAGTCAGCGCCACCAATGCAGAAATCCTGGGCAATGTTATAGACGAGGCAAAAAATCAGGGCTATCAGTTTACGGTTGAAATATAAATTTCACCTGCAAAATCAACAATTAAACTTATTTCCGTAGGGGCGGCTGTCAGCCGCATCCAACGGATACAGGTACATATTACGTGCAAATTATAATTTATTTTACAATTTTGTAAATTTTAAAATTTGGTATTGTTATGAGGAACACTCTATTATATAATATAAATGTTAATGAAATATAATGGGTTTTTATGCAAAGTTATGAGAATTACAATTTTGAAAGTGAGAGATACATATGCTTTTTTCAAGGGATATCGGCATTGACCTTGGCACATCAAACACACTGATTTGTGACAAAAAAGGACGTGTGGTTATACGTGAGCCCAGTGTTGTTGCCGTTGACGTAAAATCAAAAAGAGTGCTTGCCACAGGGGACGAGGCAAAGTCTATGATTGGCAGAACTCCCGGTTCAATCATAGCCGTACGTCCTTTACAGGACGGTGTTATTGCCGATTTTGATATGACCTCAGATATGCTTAGGAGCTTTATTTACCGTTCAAGCAAAAGAAGTCTTTTTACACGTACAAGAGTTGTTATCAGCATACCCAGCGACGTAACAGAGGTGGAACGCAGGGCAGTTGAGGACGCAGTACGCTCCGCAGGTGCTCAGGATGTTGAGTTAATTGAAGAGCCAATGGCGGCGGCTCTTGGTGTAGGCCTGCCTGTTTACGATGCCACCGGCTCAATGGTGGTTGACATCGGCGGCGGCACCTGTGATGTTGCCGTTATCAGCCTTGGCGGAATTGCCGCCTGCAAAAGCATTAAGGTTGGCGGCGACGCATTGGACGAGGCTATTATCAACCATTTAAAAAAGGAACACGACCTGCTTATCGGAACTAACACGGCAGAGGATATAAAAATAAAAATCGGCTCAGCCGCCCCATATGACGGTGAAGGCGCTATGGAGGTAAGGGGCAGAAACACCATTAACGGCCTTCCTAAAAGTGCGGAAATTACGTCTGAGGAAATTCGTCAGGTTCTCTCCGAGCCTGTTTCAAAAATCATTTCAGCAATAAAGGAAACCCTGGAGGTTACATTGCCTGAGCTTGCCGCAGACATCATTGACAAGGGCATTTATCTCACCGGCGGTACAAGCCAGCTCAGAGGCTTGCCGGAGCTTATTTCACAGGAAACAAAAATAGCGGTACATATTCCGGAAAATCCTACAGACTGTGTTGCAATCGGAACATCAATTAAACTCAGAAGGACAATATAGGCAATGAAAAATATTTTTAAAAGCAGCCGTTTCAAGTTAATATCAGCCATTATTGCACTGCTGCTTGTGGGTATGTTTTTGTGTGCCGCAAACGGTCACGGCGAAACTGCACAATCCGGAATTGTGGGCACGGTTTTCGCCCCCGCTCATTGGGTTGCCTCTAAGCTGTCGCAGGGTATTGACAAGGTGGCAGGCAACGCAAAGGGCAATGCGCAATATGAGCAAAAAATTGATGAGCTTCAGCAGGAAATAGGTGAGCTTCAAAATCAGCTTGCCGACTACAATAACCTTAAATCTCAAAACGAGCTTTATAAGGACGCACTGGAATTAAAGGAGGATAATCCTGATTTTAAATACGTCGGTGCAGCTGTTATCGGACGTGACAGTGCTAATCCCTACTGTACATTTACAGTCAGCAAGGGCAGTGCAAACGGAGTAAAGGACGGCGATGCTGTGCTTTACGGCAAATATCTTGTGGGTGTTATAAAAAAGGCTTATCCTACCTACAGCGTGGTAAGCTCAATTATTGACCCTGATTTCAGCGTTTCCGCATATGATATCAACACCAAGGAATTAAGCTACGTTACAGGTGATGCGGAAATTGCAAAGTACGGTTGCTGTAAATTTGAAAATCTCGACGCCTCAACAAAGGTAACCTACGGCTCAATAATTGCTACAGCCGGAATAAGCTCCACCATGCCAAAGGGTATCATCATCGGCACGGTTAAGGGCATTGAGGACGAGGCGACGAATATCTCAACCTACGCGGTAATTCAGCCGGGTACGGATATTGAAAAGCTTGACGAATGCTTAATTCTCACAGATTATAATGCTGAAAGTGGTACAGATTAATGGAACTGACAAAGAAGCAAAAAACAATTAAATATTTTTGCTATTGTCTGATAATTTTGCTGGCGGATATTCTGCAAAATACCGATGGTCTGTTCCCTGAAATTTTCGGTGCAAGATGCTTTTTACTGCTTCCCACTGCCATTATTTTAGCTATGGGCGAGGAGTTTTTTGCAGGCGCGCTGATTGGCCTTTTTGCAGGACTGCTGTGGGATTTATCAGGCGCAGTTCATCTTGGCTTTAACTGTATTTTTATTACGATTATGTGCTTTATTGCATCGGCTCTTGTGGCGTACATAACAAGGGACACCCTTATTACAAATATGCTTTCTTCGGCTGTTACCATTGTGCTTTACTGCTTGATTTACTGGCTGTGCTTTATTGTAATTAGGGGCGTTGAAGGCGGAGAGATGACCTTGTTCACTTTCTATATTCCCTGTGCTGTTTACACCATGGCACTTTCACCGCTTTTGTGGCTTATTCTCCGTCCCATAAAGACAAAGCTTAACCACCGCACAAATCAGGATTTTTAGGATAAATAAAAAAACTAAAAGGAGGCTTGCAAAGTGAAAACAAGATACAAAAGCAGCAGAAGCACAATTGCACTTTTGCTGATCATTGCAGTAGTATTGGGCTTTGCAGTGGACCTCTATAAAATCCAAATACGCGACAACGAATACTACACAAAGCAAAACAACACTGTGGATACCTATGTTGTGCCTATTGAGGCGGCAAGAGGTGAAATCGTTGACAGAAACGGTAACTCCCTTGTAACTAACAGACAGGGCAACTCAATTGTTTTAAACGCAGTTTATTTCCCCTCCGCAAAAAATAATGCAGAGCGAAATAAAATCATCTACAATTTAATTCAGCTTTTTGAGTCACAGGGTGAGGAATATGTACAAAATCTTCCCCTTGAATTTAACCGCTCCGGAAAAATTCAGTTTACTGATGATGAACAGGATGTCGCCACTATGAAAAGTGCGGATATGCTTAATCTTCAGCCCTATGCCACTGCGCAGAACTGCTATGACGCCGTTATGGAGAAATACGGCATTGAGGGCTATGATAAGGAAACCGCACTTAAAATCGGCAACATAAGATATGAGCTTACAAGGCTTTTATTCTCCTATGAAAATCCTGTTACCATAGCAGACGATGTCAGCGACGAAACCGTTGCCGTTATCAAGGAAGAAAAGACAAAATATCTCGGAGCAGATGTTCAGGTTGTGGCATACAGAGAGTATGCGGACTCCACAATTGCTCCGCACATACTGGGCACAGTCAGAAAAATTAACGCCGAGGAATACGCAGAAAAAAAGGACGAAGGATATAAAATCACAGACCAAATAGGCGAATCCGGAATTGAACAGGCAATGGAGGCAGAGCTTAAGGGCACGCCCGGAGAGCTGACCATTACCGTTGACAAGGACGGCAACATAACTGAGGAGGTTACCAAAAAGCCTGTTCAGGGTAACACTGTGGTGCTTACCATTGACCGTGATTTACAGGTTTTGGCACAAAACAAGCTTAAGGCGGTTTGCGACAAGGTTAACGCCTATTCATCGGCAGGTGCAGTTGTTGTAGAGGATTGCAACAGCGGTGAATTACTTGCCGCAGCATCCTACCCTACCTTTGATTTAAATGATTACTACGACAAATATAACGAGCTTGCATCAAATCCCCGTAATCCGCTTTGGAGCAGATTTGCGCTGGGCACATATGCCCCCGGTTCAACCTTTAAGCCGGTAACCGCCTGTGCCGCTCTTGAGGAGGGCACTATTAACCAAAACACAACCTATGTTTGCGTAGGTCAGCAGGAATTTTTCGGACAACCCTTCAAGTGCCTCCACGGTAACGTTCACGGCACGGAAAATGTAAGAACAGCCCTTAGGGATTCCTGCAATATGTTCTTCTACAACACAGCCTTGGACACCGGTATTGAAAAAATTGACGATTATGCAACTGCCTTTGGCTTAGGTCAAAAAACAGGCATAGAAATAGCAGAGGCTAAGGGTAACCTTTCATCACCTGAAAACAGGGAAAATGCCGGCGGTATATGGCGTATAGGTGACACAATGACCACTGCAATCGGTATGAGTGACAACCTGTTTACACCGCTGCAAATGGTAAACTACTGTGCCACCCTTGCAAACGGCGGTACAAGGTATGAGCTGCACCTTGTTAAATCAGTAATACAGGCATCCACAGGAATTGTCAGCGAAAAGGGTAAAACAGTTGCCGACACACTTGATTTAAGCAAAACCACCCTTGATAACGTAAGACAGGGTATGCGAATGGTTGCCACATCAGGCGGTCCCAGCTTTTTGTTTGACCAGCTTGACACAAAGGTTGCCTGCAAAACAGGTACATCTGAGGTTAAGGTAAACGGAATTAAAAGAAACAACGGCTTTCTTATCACCTATGCTCCCTACGAAAGCCCTGAAATTGCAGTGTTCTCTGCAATTGAGCTGGCGGGCTCAGGTAGTGAAACCGCGGAAATTACTTCGGAGATTATTGATTACTGGTATCAAAACAATACTGACGCAAAGGCTAATCAAAAATACGGAGTTTTGTTATAAAATGGTAATTTGGGCAAAATAAATATTGAACAGAAATTAAATTTGTGTTAATATAATACTTATTGACTGGGTAATGTATGTTTGACATATAATAAAAAAATGTATCGGAGGTAGTTTATGAACATTGCACTTATAGCACACGATGCAAAAAAAGAGCTTCTTGTTCAGTTTTGCATTGCATATTGCGGTATTATCAGCCATCACGACGTTTGCGCAACAGGCACCACCGGTAAGCTTGTTTCAGAAGCTACCGGATTAAAAATAAATTGTTTTCTTGCAGGCAGTCAGGGCGGTGGACAGCAGATTGCCAGCCGTATCGCCTGCAATGAGATTGATTTGCTTATCTTTTTCCGTGACCCACTCACCCCAAAGCCTCACGAGCCTAACGACATAGATTTGCTCAGGCTCTGCGATGTGCACAACATCCC
>CAMBQD010000054.1 GCA_945869905.1 uncultured Clostridia bacterium
GATTTCTATAAAGGTCTTGGTAAGCTTGTGATTGTTGAGGGACAGGAAGAGGTTGCTGACACAACAGCACTTGTTTTCGCTGCATTGGAGGATTAACATGATAGTGCTTAAAAGCAGCCGTGAGCTTGAACTTATGAAGGAAGCTTGTCAAATTTCGGCTGAAGCATTAATGGTAGCAGGGGAGGCTGTAAAGCCGGGAGTGTCTACCAAAGAAATTGATGAGATTGCATACAGATTTATAAAAAAACACGGAGCAACTCCTAATTTTCTTAATTACGGTGGATACCCCGCTACTGCATGTATATCTATAAATGATGAAGTTATTCACGGAATTCCTAAGGCTGACCGTATCATCCGTGAGGGTGATATTGTCAGCATAGACTTAGGAGCTGCAAAAAACGGCTATAACGGCGACAATGCTGCCACATTTGCTGCAGGGACTTGCTCTCCCGAGGCAAAGCGGCTGATGGATACTACCCGTGAAAGCCTTTATAAAGGCATTGAACAGGCAGTTCCCGGCAACAGAATCGGCGATATATCCTATGCTGTGCAGTCCTATTGTGAGGAGCGTGGATACGGCGTTGTACGTGACTTTGTGGGTCACGGCGTCGGAACAAAGCTTCATGAAGAACCAAGCGTACCAAACTTCGGTCACGCAGGTCGTGGTATCAGACTGTTACCCGGAATGACATTGGCAATTGAACCAATGATAAATCTGGGAACCTATAAGGTTAAACAACTTTCAGACGGTTGGACAGTTAAAACTGCTGATGGCAAGTTGGCAGCTCATTTTGAGCATACGGTTGCTATTACGTCAAACGGTCCGGTAATTTTAACACAAGTCTAAGGTTAATATCAATTGCTGGCGATTACGCCGTAATGTGATTCCAGTTAAATAGATAACATCAATCGTAATGAATAAATTTAGCGAGGTATAAGATGTCCAAGTCAGATATTATAGAAGTTGAGTGTACCGTGTTTGAGGTTTTACCTATCACAACCTTTTAGGTAACACTTCAGACTGGCCACATTATTATTGCCCACATCAGCGGAAAGCTTAGAATGAATAACATTCGTATTCTCCCTGGTGACAAGGTAACAATTGAAATGTCACCGTATGACCTTACAAAGGGTCGTATCATATGGCGTTCAAAGTAAATTATTTAGGAGGATATTCAAAATGAAAGTTAGACCTTCTGTAAAGAAAATTTGCGAAAAATGCAAAGTAATAAAGCGCAACGGAAAAGTAATGGTTATCTGTGAAAATCCAAAGCACAAACAGCGTCAGGGCTAATCCTGAATTAAAAATCGGAGGTAAACTGTAAAATGGCACGTATTTCAGGTGTTGACTTACCTAATGACAAGAGAGTAGAAATCGGCCTTACCTATATTTATGGTATCGGTCTTACTACCTCTAAAAAGGTTATCGCAGCAACAGGTATCAATCCCGATACTCGTTGCAGAGATTTAACAGAAGACGATGTTAAAAAGCTCAGTGATTATATCACCAACAATCTTACTGTTGAAGGTGACCTTCGCAGAGATACAGCATTTGACATCAAAAGACTTATCGAAATTGGTTGCTATCGTGGTGTAAGGCACAGAAAGGGTCTTCCTGTAAGGGGTCAGACTTCTAAGAACAATGCCCGTACACGTAAGGGTCCTAAGAAGACTATAGCAAATAAGAAGAAATAAGTAGGAGGAACAAAATAGTATGGCTACTAAAAAGACCACAGGCTCACGTAAACGCCGTGAGAAGAAAAATATTGAGCGTGGTGCTGCCCATATTCAATCAACCTTCAACAATACAATCGTAACAATTACTGATATGAACGGTAACGCTGTTTCATGGGCATCTGCAGGTGAAATGGGTTTCCGCGGTTCAAGAAAGTCTACTCCTTTTGCTGCTGCAACTGCTGCTGAAACAGCTGCAAAAACAGCAGTTGATTGCGGTATGAAAACTGTTGAAGTTTACGTTAAGGGCCCGGGCTCAGGACGCGAATCAGCTATCAGAGCTCTTCAGACAGCCGGTCTGGAAGTAAGTCTTATTAAAGATGTTACTCCTATTCCGCACAATGGCTGCCGTCCGCCAAAAAGACGTCGCGTATAGTATAAACTTGGAGGTTACTTGATATGGCAAGATATACAGGACCTGCTTGTAAGCTTTGTCGCCGTGAAGGCAAAAAGCTTTTCCTTAAGGGTGACAGATGTTATACAAGCAAATGTGCAATTGACCGTCGTTCATATGCACCAGGCCAGCATGGCCAAAACAGAAAGAAGACTTCAGAGTACGGTCTTCAGCTTCGTGCAAAGCAGTCCGCTCGCCGTTACTACGGTATCGCTGAGGGACAGTTCCACAAATATTTCCTTATGGCTGAGCGTAAAGCCGGAGTTACAGGTGCAAACCTTCTTCAGATTTGCGAAAGCCGTTTAGACAACGTTGTTTATACAGCCGGTTTTGCAAGCTCCAGAGCTCAGGCTCGTCAGCTTGTTAATCATGCTCATTTCACTGTTAACGGCTCTAAGGTTGATATTCCTTCATATCTCCTTAAGGCAGGCGACGTAGTTGCTGTTAAAGAAACAAGCAAGACTACTGATGAGTTTAAGAATCTTGTTGAGTCCAACGCATCTCGTCCTGTTCCTCAGTGGATTGATGTAAACAAGGATGCTATGGAAGCAAAGGTTGTTAAGCTCCCTGAAAGAGATGAAATAGCAACACCTGTTGAAGAGCATTTAATCGTTGAGTTCTACTCTAAGTAATAGCCTTTTATTGCTGTTATTTAGCGAAAACAAAATACAATTTTTTAGGAGGCTTTTAAATGATAGAAATTGATAAGCCTAAAATCGAGATTGTAGACGTGTCTACTATCGGAAGCCGCAGCACCGGCAGATTTGTTGTTGAACCTCTTGAAAGAGGCTTCGGTACAACTTTGGGCAACAGTATGAGAAGAGTTCTTCTTTCATCACTTCCCGGCTATGCAATCACTTCCGTAAAGATTGATGGTGTTTTACACGAATTTTCAACTATCCCTCATGTAAAGGAAGACGTTACTGAGATTGTTCTTAATCTTAAAAGTGTTATCCTTAAAATACATGATGAAAACCCAAAGACACTTTATATTGAAGTTTCCGGCGAGGGTGAGATTACTGCAGGTGATATTAAGCACGATGCAGATGTTGAAATTCTTAATCCGGACCTTCATATCGCTTATCTTGATGAAGGTGCACATGTAGTTATGGAGCTTACTGCTGACAACGGCAGAGGTTATGTTCCCTGTGACCGCAACAAGCAGTTAATGGATTTGCCAATCGGCACAATTGCAATTGACTCCATTTATACACCTGTTTTAAAGGTTAACTACACTGTTGAAAACACCCGTGTCGGTCAGCAGACTGACCTTGACAAGCTCATTCTCGACATTGAGACAGACGGTACTATTCCGGCTGATGAGGCAGCGTCACTGGCTGCTAAAATTCTCAATGACCATTTAATGCTCTTTGTTGATCTTTCTGAAGAAATCGGAAATCAGGACATTATGGTTGAAAAAGATGACGACAGCAAGGAAAAGGTTCTTGAAATGACTATTGAAGAGCTTGACCTTTCAGTTCGTTCATTCAACTGTCTTAAGAGAGCAGGCATTAATACAGTAGAAGATTTAATCGGTAAATCAGAAGAAGATATGATGAAAGTCAGAAACCTTGGCCGTAAGTCACTTGACGAAGTAGTTGCAAAGCTTGCTTCACTCGGTTTCGGACTTAGTCAAGAAGAGGACTAAAGGAGGGAATTTCAATGCCAGGTAGCAGAAAGCTGGGCCGCCCAACTGATCACAGAAAGGCTATGCTCAGAGGTATGGTTACTTATCTTTTAGAAAACGGCAAGATTGAAACAACCGTTACAAGAGCAAAGGAAGTACGCGCAATGGCTGAGAAGATGATTACTCTTGGCAAAAACGATACACTCCACTCAAGAAGACAGGTTCTTGCTTACGTAACAAAGGAAGACGTTGCAAAGAAAGTTTTTGATGAGGTTGCTCCAAAGTATGCAGATAGAAACGGCGGTTATTGCCGTATTGTTAAAACAGGCCCTCGTCGTGGTGACGCAGCTGAGATGTGCATCATCGAGCTTGTTTAAGATAATACCAGTATTTGATATTAAAGGACAGTCGGCGGACTGTCCTTTTTTATAAAAAAATTCAGTCGAAATAATATATTTATTGTTAAAATACTTGACTTTTAGTTCGTTTTTGTATATAATTTTGCTCGGATATTTAAAGAAGTATCAAATACCCCCGAAGTGGTCGGAGGGAGGGAATTGAATGAGTCAGGTAAAAGTTAAGGAAAATGAATCTCTTGACAGTGCGCTCAGACGTTTTAAGCGCCAGACTTCCCGTGACGGTATTATCCAGGAAGTTCGTAAAAGAGAGCATTATGAAAAGCCTTCAGTTGCTCGTAAAAAGAAGAGCGAGGCTGCTCGTAAAAGAAAGTATAAATAATGTACATATAGGAGCATCGGTATGATGCTCCTGTATTTTTTATTGACTTGTATAGGCAATTGGTTTATTATTGTCGTAGGTGATTTTATGAAAAAAATATTGGTGTTAAATGGCCCTAATCTTAATATGACAGGCATTAGGAAAAAGAATGTTTACGGCGGTGAAACCCTTAAGCAGATTAACGATGAGTTAAGATTATACGGCAAGGCTCACGGCGCACGGATGTCCTTTTTTCAGTCAAATCACGAGGGCGATATAATTGATGTTATTCACGAAAGCAAGGACGAGTTTGACGGCGTGGTTATCAATGCCGGCGCATATACTCACTATTCCTATGCAATACGAGATGCCATTGAGGCAGTTAAGGATTACACGCCCTTTGTTGAGGTGCATATGTCGGATATCCATAAGCGGGAGGATTTTCGTAAAATTTCCGTCATTACAGATGTATGCGTTAAGCAAATATGCGGATACGGGAAAGATAGCTATAAAATGGGTATTGATTTATTGATGGAAATAATATAAAATAGATAGGTAAATATATTACAAATAGATTTTTTAATATCGCGGAGGTATAAATTATGGTAACAGCAGGTGATTTCAGAAACGGTGTTACATTTGAAGAGGACGGTAACGTATTGCAGGTTATCGAGTTCCAGCACGTTAAGCCCGGTAAGGGAGCTGCTTTTGTAAGAACAAAGACTAAGAATGTTATTACAGGTGCAGTTACTGAAAAGAGCTATAACCCATCAGCAAAGTTCCCAACAGCTTTCATTGAAAGAAAGGAAATGGCTTATTCATATAACGACGACGGCTTGTACTATTTTATGGATAATGAAACCTTTGAAATGGTGCCTGTATCAGAGTCAGACCTTTCCGACAATTTCAAGTTTGTTAAGGAAAACGAGATTTGCCGTATTCTTTCATATAAGGGCAAGGTTTTCGGCGTTGAGCCTCCTACCTTCGTTACACTTGAGGTAACAGAAACAGAGCCCGGTCTTAAGGGTAATACAGCTACAAATACACTTAAGCCTGCAAAGGTTGAAACCGGTGCTGAAATCCGTGTTCCTCTTTTCATCAACGAGGGCGATATGATTAGAATTGACACCAGAACCTGTGAATATATGGAAAGAGCTTAATCATACTATAACTGAAATTAAGGAGTTTTTACTATGGAAACAACAGAGAGCTTAGGTTATCTTAAGGGACTGCTTGACGGTCTTGATTTAGACGATAATAAAAAAGAGACAAAGGTATTTAAGGCAATTGTTGACGTTCTTTCAAATCTTGCAGAGGACGTTGACGATATGACTGAAGGAATGGAGCTTCTTGCACAGCAGATTGATGCTGTTGACGAGGATCTTGCAGAGGTTGAAGATTACCTTATGGACGGCGATGACTACGATTGCTGTGATTGTGATGATTGCTGTGACGATGACGAGTGTCAGGAGTTTGAGGTTGAATGTCCTGTTTGCAAGGAAATCATTACAGTGGACGAGGATACAGTTCTCGGCGGTTCAATGCCTTGCCCTAACTGCGGTGAGCTTTTAGAGTTTGAGGTTGAATGTGACTGCGAGGATGACGAGGACTAATCGGCTATTCCCATTTTTCAGAAAGAGGGTAGTTGTTATAAAAAAGATATTTGCAGTTATAATTTCGGCTTTAATTGTTTTAACTGTTTGCTCAGGCAACAGGGATGATAACACAAATCAAAACACTACGGCTGCAATTCCCACTGAGGAAGCTAAGGTTAAGGAAAGCGACGCCGTGAATTTTATCAAAACCTCATATACTGCCGAGGAGCTTGGCTTGGGCGATGAAAAAAGAGATTATACCTTTTTGGTTGCATCAAACGGCGTTGAAATAGACGGCGATAAGTATGTTAAGGTTGTTGCCAATGTTATTGTAAAAAAGGATGTTACCTCCGAAAACGGTAAGGATACCTTTACAATGGAAACTCTGGGCGAGTATTATATTTCCTTTGACGGCAAAAAGGTGCTTATGAAGGATATGAAAACCAATGATTTTTCCAGTCTTGAAAACAGGTTTGAGGAATATCAGGAAAAGAGTAAAACAACTGTAAAAAATGCCGAGTAATTAATGTATAACAAAGCATTGACTAAATTATAATAAAATGTTATTATAATCACAATATTATAAGGCTTTGATTAGGAGAGTAGCTATTTTCCCCTGTTTCAGAGAGTCGGCGGTTGGTGCAAGTCGACACAGGCAAACAGCGAAAAACACCTATGAGTTCCCAAAAGAAAGCAGTCCTGCAAGTAGACTTGGGCGTGAAGGAGCGTTAATCCTTAGAGTGAGTTAACTTTTGTTAACTAATTTAGGTGGTACCACGGAAGCAGTCTTTCGTCCTATTGGACATAAGACTGCTTT
>CAMBQD010000055.1 GCA_945869905.1 uncultured Clostridia bacterium
ATACATCTTGAGGCATATGTTGCAAGACGTGTTCCTTTTTCAGGCTTGAAGGTGTCAATGGCTTTTATAAGACCTATTGTGCCTATGCTGATTAAATCGTCCGTGTCATTGGTTTTTGAGTAGTATTTTTTTATTATGTGGCTTACAAGCCTAAGGTTTTTTTCAATCAGTATTCCTCTTGCGTTTTGGTCGCCCTTTTGCATCCTTTCCAGCATTTGCGCCTCTTCCTTTGGGCTGAGGGGCTTGGGAAAGCTTGACGTGTTTTGAATGTGCAAAATAAAATAAATTAAGTGTGCACTGATTGCAGAAATTAATGCGCTAAACATTTTCATCACCTAAAAAATACTATTCTCACCTCCGCTTTTTTATACCTAACCTAAGTTAAGTGTATACACCTCAGCTTGTCATAGATGTACAGACGCAGTGGCTTGTTAAGTGCGTCAAAGGTGTGAGCGCAAACTAATATTTCCGGCTCTGTCTGTGTTATAAGCAGTGAATGATGGTACTCGGTGCCGTCAAAGGAAAGCTGAATTATATCGCCGATTTCAGCCGAAAACAGCATAATCTCCTTTCCCTTTGGTCCGTTGTCTCTGTTATTTATTAAAAACCTGTGCAGATACTCCACCGATGTCCATGACGGAGCACGGTCATTAACGGAGTTGTAGTACCAGCCTGTATACTTCATATAATTCATTTCGCCTTTTCCTGCGTAAATGCACTGAGATACAAAGTTTGTATAGTCACCGCCTATCTGCTCAAAATCATAATATCGGGGATTTCTTTTCAGCGCCCATTTTTGTGCATAATCAGCCGCTGCATATCTATTGTATGACATATTTTTCACCTTAAAAATTGTATGAAAGTGTTTAGGCTTTATTGCCTAAGCAAACGAAATAAATCCGAACAAGCCTAAAACGGCTTGCTTAAGCACTTGAAAACCTACTAAACATATGTTATTATCAGTATAGAATTATTACTTCTGTATAAGGATGTGTAAAAATATGAAAATTTCCACAAAGGGCAGATATGCCTTAAGACTGCTCGTTGACCTTGCAGAGCATAGGGATGAGGGGTATGTTGCCTTAAAGGATGTTGCCAACCGTCAGAATATATCAAAAAAATACCTGGAGCAAATTGTTTCTATCCTTAATAAGCCCAATATACTTGCGGCAAACAGGGGCTTTCAGGGCGGATACAGACTGGCGCAGGAGCCAAAGGAGTATACCGTTGGCGATATACTGAGGGTTACCGAGGGTAGCCTTGCACCCATATCCTGCCTTGAAAATGATGTTAACCTGTGTGAAAGAAGCGGAGAATGTCCCACACTGTTTGTATGGGAGGGACTTTATGATGTTATTAATGAATATCTTGACAGTATAACCCTGCAGGATATTTTGGACAAAAGAGAATCCTCCGGCTTTGACTATGTAATATAGGGTGACGGTAATATGTCAAATCAATTTATAAGAACTCAGCTGCTTTTTGGTAAAACAGCTATGGATAAGCTTGCCGACAGCCGTGTTGCAGTTTTCGGAGTAGGCGGTGTGGGCGGCTATGCCGTTGAAGCTCTGGCAAGAAGCGGTATAGGTGCAATTGACCTTATTGATAATGATAAGGTATGTCTTTCAAATCTTAACCGTCAGATAATTGCCACCCATAAGACTATCGGTAAATATAAGGTTGACGCCGCTGAGGATCGACTCATTGATATAAACCCTGAAATAAAGGTATTTAAGCACAGAGTATTCTTTTTGCCTGAAAATGCGTCGGATTTTGATTTTTCACAGTATGATTATGTTATAGATGCAATTGACACTGTGGCAGGTAAAATTGCCTTGGCTGAAAAAGCACAGCAGACAGGAGTACCCATCATCAGCTCAATGGGGGCAGGAAATAAGCTAAACCCTGAGGCATTTGAGGTTACTGATATTTATAAAACCTCTGTTTGTCCTCTTGCAAGGGTTATGCGCAGGGAGCTGAAAAAACGAGGAATAAAAAAGCTTAAGGTGGTATACTCAAAGGAGCAGGCAATAAAGCCCTTGGATATTGCTGATGGTGAAAATACAGACTCACGTCGTCAGACGCCGGGCAGTACGGCATTTGTGCCATCGGTTGCCGGACTGATAATTGCAGGCGAGGTAATTAAGGATTTAACAGGTGTTAATAACGACTAAAAAAACAGGCAGTTAAAACTGCCTGTTTTTTGTGTGAAAATATTTTGCTTTACGCTTCCTCGGTGGTTCTGCCGCTAAACAAAAGGCTGATGCACCAAATTGCCGCAAGTCCCACAAGACTGTAAATTATTCTTGCAAATATTGCGTCCTGACCGCCGCAAATCCACGCAACCAAATCAAATTTGAAAAGACCTATAAGTCCCCAGTTAATACCGCCTATGATTGTCAGTATAAGGGCTATGTTATTGACTACCTTCATTATAATCACTCCAAAAATTTAAGTCACAGATAGTATTGCACTAATCTGTGACTTTTATTCCGAAAAATTATAAATTTATATATTTGTAACTATTATTTCACATTCACCGCTTATTTCATATTTTCCGAAATTTGCAGGAACAAAAAAGCTGTCACCCTTTTTTAATTTTTTACCGTTGATTTTTCCGCAGCCGTTAACAACTAAAATGTGATTAAAGCTTTCTTCATTTGTGAAAAGCTCGATTTTTGATCTTATGGCATAATGATTAACGGTAAATAAATCACATTTTGTAAGCAGTGTGGAAATATAATCTCCGTTATCAACAGCCTTTCCCATAGGCTTTGTGTCATATTTGGGCGGCTTTGTTACGGAAACATCAATTGCCTTTTGTACGTGCAGCTCTCTCGGCTTGCCGTCGGCTCCCACTCTGCCGTAGTCATATACACGGTATGTTGAGTTTGAGTTTTGCTGAATTTCAGCAATCAGTGTGCCCTTGCCTATAGCGTGTACGGTGCCTGCCTCGATAAAGAATAAATCACCCTTTTTTACATTAACAACGTTAAGCACGTCCATAAGAGTGTTGCTTTCAATGGCGTTTTTAAATTCCTCTGCCGTAATCTCTTTTTTAAAGCCGTAAACCAGCTTTGCGTCATCTGCGGCGTCAAGCACGTACCAAATTTCCGTTTTGCCGAATTCACCCTCAACTCTTTGTGCGTAATCATTGTCGGGGTGCACCTGAATTGACAGATTATCCTTTGCGTCAATCAGCTTTATAAGTACGGGAAAATAGGGAAAATCAAGGCTCCTTTTACCCGCAATTTCTTCACTGCCGTATTTTTCTATGATTTCTTCAAGGGTCTGTCCGTCAAATTCTCCGCCGTCAACAGTGTTTTTTCCGTCCTTGTGGCAGGACAGCATCCACCCCTCGGCCAGCTTATCAAAATCACTTTCAAAGCCAAAGTCATTTCTAAGCCTTTCACCGCCCCAAATGTAATCCTTTATAACAGGCTTTAACTTTAAAATATCCATAATTAGTTCCTCAATATATTTATTTCTTTACTATAATAACAAATTTACTCTATACTTTCAATCAAAAATAGTGTAAAATATTAACGACTAATTTTGGAGTAATTTGTTATGAATGTACTTGATGTGCAAAATTTAACACTGTCCTTTGGCGAAAACACACTTTTTTCCGATATTACCTTTGATATTAAGGATAAGGAAAAGGTGGGCTTTGTGGGCGTCAACGGTGTGGGAAAAACATCACTTTTTAAAATAATAACAGGCGAGTATTCCGCCGACAGCGGCCACTGCTTTTTGTCAAAAAATATAAAGCTCGGTTATATGGAGCAGCATACCTGCTCCGACGGTAAAACAATATGGAATGAGCTTATATCCGTTTTTGACGATTTAATTGAAATGGAAAAGGAGCTTGAAAGCATTTCTCAACAGCTTTCCGAAAATCATTCACAGGAGCTTATTGACAGACAGGATTATTTAACAAATGAGTTTAATCTTAGGGGCGGACTGACATATAAGTCAATGACCCGCTCAGCCCTTATCGGACTTGGCTTTTCCGAGGAGGATTTTGATAAGCCCACCTCTAAGCTTTCGGGAGGTCAAAGGTCAAAGCTGATACTTGCTAAGCTGCTTTTGTCAAAGGCCGATTTTCTGCTCCTTGACGAGCCCACCAATCATCTTGATATCAGTGCTGTGCAGTGGCTTGAGGAATTTTTAAAGGGCTTTAACGGTGCCTGCCTTATCATTAGCCACGACAGGTATTTTCTTGACAAAATTACGGATAAAACCATTGAGCTTGAAAATAAAAAAATTCGTTCCTACAAGGGTAATTATTCAACCTTTCTTAAGAAAAAAGAGGCTGAGCAGAAGGCCGTTGAGGAAAAATATGAAAACGATATAAGGGAAATTGAACGCCTTGAGGGAATAATTGCCCAGCAGCGTCAGTGGAACAGGGAGAAAAATATTAAAACAGCCGAAAGCAAGCAAAAGGCTGTTGACCGCATAAAAGCACAGCTTGTTTTGCCGGACAGTAAGCTTGAAAAAATACGCTTTGATTTTACGCCGAAATGCGTGTCAGGTGAAGATGTGCTTCAGGTCAGCGACCTGAAAAAAAGCTTTAACGGTAATACGGTTTTTTCCAATGTTTCCTTTAATGTAAAAAGGGGAGAGCGTGTTTTCCTTTTAGGTGATAACGGCTGCGGTAAAACCACCCTGCTGAAAATCCTTATGGGCGACCTTTCACGTGACGACGGTACCTTTAAATTCGGTGCGTCGCTTATGACGGGGTACTTTGATCAGGTACAGGCAAAGCTGGATTTGTCAAAAACCGTTATTGACGAGGTGTGGACAAATTTTCCCTATATGACGGAAACCAAGGTCAGAAATGCCCTTGCTGCCTTTTTGTTTAAGGGTGAGGAGGTTTACAGAAGGCTTGATGTGTGCTCCGGCGGTGAAAGAGCGCGAGTAGCTCTTTTAAAGCTGATGCTGGGCGGATTTAACTTTCTCCTCCTTGATGAGCCTACAAATCACCTTGACGCACTTTCACGTGAGGAGCTGGAAAATACACTGCTTAATTATCAGGGCACAATGCTGATTGTGTCCCACGACAGATACTTTATAAATAAGCTTGCCACAAGAATTGTGGAGCTGACTCCCACAGGCTGTAATAATTATTTGGGAAATTATGACGACTATGCCCAAAACCGATATGTTGCAGTAACACAAAAGGCAGTTAAGGAAAAGCCGAAGACAAATGACTATAAGCTTAAAAAGGAACGTCAGAGTAATTTCAGAAAGCTTAAAACTCTGCTCAAAAGGCTTGAGGAGCAGATTGACGAAATTGAAGCAGAGATTTCGGATACTGAGGAAAGACTGTCAAATTCTCCTTATGATGAGCTGATTAGGCTTACTCAGGAGCTGGATACCCTTACCCAAGATCGTGACAGACTTTATATTCAGTGGGAGAATACCTCCGCTGAGATGGAGGAATATTCCGATTTGGAAGGCTGATTTTAGTTATTTAGAAAGGAGAAGGCTATGAGCAAAATTGTTGTTATCGGCGGCGGTGCCGCCGGTCTTTTGTGCGCGGCAAAAAGTGCAATTAAGGGCAATGACGTAACTGTTTTGGAAAAAATGGACAGACCTGCCAGAAAGCTGATGATAACAGGCAAGGGTAGGTGTAATGTTACAAACGCTGTGTTTGACCTTGAGGAGCTTATTTCCTTTGTTCCCACTAATCCTCGGTTTATGTACTCGGCCTTTTCCGAATTTATGCCATACGATACTATGGCGCTTTTTGAGGAGCTGGGTGTTCCGCTTAAGATTGAAAGGGGAAACAGAGTGTTCCCGCAAAGCGATAAAGCAGTTGATATCGTGGACGCACTTGTTAATTACTGCAAAAGCAGTGGCGCAGAAATTGTACACGGCACAGCCAAGGCGTTTGAGTGTGATGACGGCAGAATTACTGCAGTTGTCCTTGATGATAAAAGAAAAATACCCTGCGACATAGTTGCACTGTGCACCGGCGGTAAAAGCTATCCACTTACCGGCTCCACCGGCGACGGCTATGTGCTGGCAAAATCAGTGGGACATACAGTGACGGATATTAAGCCAAGCCTTGTACCCCTTGTTTGCTCTGATAATTTTGTTCCAAGGCTTCAGGGACTGTCCTTAAAAAATATTTCCGTCAGGCTTTATGAGGATGAAAAGGAAATATATTCCGATTTCGGCGAAATGCTTTTCACTCATTACGGCGTTTCGGGTCCTGTAATTCTGTCCGCCTCAAGCCATATTAGAGATATGGGTAAAAGAAAATATAAAATCTCAATTGATTTAAAGCCCGCCCTTGACGAGCCTACTCTTGATAAGCGTATTCAAAGGGATTTTCTTGAGCTTTCAAATAAAGATTTCATAAATTCTTTAAATAAACTGTTGCCTAAAAAACTAATTCCTGTTATAGTTTTACTCAGTGGTATTGAGCCATCTGTAAAGGTTAATCAGATTACAAGGGAGCAAAGACTCGGTCTTGTAAGGCTGATTAAAAATTTGACAGTGAATATTTTGGACTTTAGACCGGTGGAGGAGGCAATAATCACCTCCGGCGGTATAAATGTTAAGGAAATAAACCCAAAAACAATGCAGTCAAAAATAGTTGATAATCTTTTCTTTGCAGGGGAAATTATTGATGTTGACGCATATACCGGAGGCTTTAATTTGCAGATTGCATTTTCAACGGCAGCTCTGTGCGCAGAGAATATGTGAGGCTTTATGTAAGTATAAGGAGAAATAATTATGATT
>CAMBQD010000056.1 GCA_945869905.1 uncultured Clostridia bacterium
TATAGCCGGAAAAGAAATCGGTGCCCTTTGGACAGGCAAGTGCAAAACGGCACCTGCCGATATTAAGGTCCATAACCTCATAAAAGGAATTGCCGTGTTCAACAATGGTATCCTTGCCCACTACGCCGATATCGCACACACCGTGCTCAACATAGGTTATAACATCGGGAGCCTTTGACAAAACCGCCTCATAATCCCCAACGGGAAGTATCAGACGTCTGCCTTTATTTTCCAGCTGTGAGGTGTCAAGCCCCATGGTTTTAAACAGGGATAAGGAGCATTTTTCAAGCCTGCCCTTTGTAAGAGCAATCCTTAAAGGACGGTGAACGTTTATCTCCTCACGCATTACATCGCACAGGGCATTCACATTTACACCAAAGCCGATTGCAGGTGCGTCAAGACCGAACTCGGCAATAAGATTATCATATCTGCCGCCGGAAAGAATTGTTACACCACTGCCCTGAGCATAGCCTCTGAAAATAACGCCTGTATAGTAATTACTTCTGTTAACAAGGCTTAGGTCAATCAGTATATTGTCCTTAAAGCCAAGCTCACAAAGCTTTTCATAAACATTCTTAAGATAGTCAAGAGCTTTATTTGCCGCAGTGTCGTTATAAAGAGCCTTTGCCTCTTTAATAACACTGACATCACCGAAAAGCCTTGGCAGCTTTTTGATAATCTGCGCCTCAGTGCTGGAGCCGATTTTGTCAAGCAAATCACCTAATGCAGAATAATTTTTGCCTTCAATAAGACTGCAAATATCCGCCTTCTGCGAGGGGGATAAATTCATCTTATCAAGTATGGCATTAAAAAATCCAGCGTGGCAAAGCTCCAGCTTAAAGGACTGAACGTCGTTGCGCTTAAGTGCCTCATACGCCATTGAGATTACCTCAATATCAGCCTCAATACTGCCGTCACCGATAAGCTCAATACCGCTCTGCTCAATCTCATCTGTACGTCCTGCAAGCTGTTTATTACGCACAAAAATGCTTTGGTTATAATAAAGCCTTACAGGAAAATCCGAGTCACTTAGCCTTGTGGCAACAAGACGTGCAATAGGCGAGGTATTGTCGGGACGAAGGACAGTTGTTCTGCCCTGATTGTCCGAAAGCTTATACATTTCCTCAGACTCGATGCCCAGGTTGTCACTTTTGAATACGTCAAAATACTCAATTGTGGGAGTCATAACCTTTCGGTAATTTTTTTCCTTAAATAAATCGGACAGTATGGACTCAACTCTTCTTCTGTCATCACATTCCTCAAAAAGCAAATCACGGCTTCCCTGAGGGGTTAATCTTGAATATCTTTTCATTTTATTCTCCTAAAAGGGATAAATACTTTAGTGTGGTAGAGTGTTAATATGCTACCACACTAATGTAGCTATGTCAAGTAAAAATTATTATATTGAATGTTAAAACAGTGAAATCTGATTTGACTCCGGCATATCACCCAATGCTCCTGCCTCCTTTAACGAGTCAACAACGCTTTTACCTATACCTGCGCGAGCCATAAGGTCATCATAGGACATAAACTCGCCGTTGCCGTCGTCGCGTGAGGCGGCAATTGCCTTGGCGGCATTTTCACCTATGCCGTCAATTGCGCCGAAGGGCAGACGGATTTTTCCATTTTCAATCCTGTAAATTCGGGCATCGGATTTATAGATATCAACAGGCAAAAATTCAATTCCCCTTGCCAGCATTTCTATAACAATCTGATTAACAACGTAGGTTGATTCCTCCTTGGCGGTAATAGGAGCATTGGCACGTTTCTTTGCGTTATACTCCTCCATTTTTCTCTTTACCGCCCCTTTGCCCTCCACTGCCGCAACAGCATCAATTGCACCGCCGCGAACCGTGAAATATGCTGAATAAAAATCAATGGGATGATAAATTTTGTACCAGGCAAGGCGAAGTGCTGCAATAACATATGCGGCCGCGTGCGCCTTGGGGAACATATACTTAATCTTATAGCAGGAGTCAATATACCACTGCTCAACGCCTACGGTTTTCATTGCCTCCTCATATGGCGGCAGTTCCTTAGGTGCTTTACCCTTACGGGTATATTCCATAATCTTAAAGCAATCCTTTTTGCTTAAGGGCGACTCCTTACCTGTTTCCCGCTCATACTTTTCCGCCTTATGAATAAGATAGGTCATAATATCGTCACGACAGCCTATTACCTGGGAAATATTACAGGTGCCGTTTTTAATAAGCTCCTGGGCATTGCCAAGCCAAACATCAGTACCGTGAGAAAGACCTGAAATCTGCAAAAGGTCGGCAAAGGTTTTTGGCTTTGCCTCCTCCAGCATTCCGATAACAAAGGGCGTGCCCATCTCCGGAATGGCAAGAGTACCTGTGGTGCAGTCAATATCCTCAGGAGATACGCCTATGGGCTCTGTTGACGTTATAAGCTTGTACAAATTAGGGTCGGACAAATCAACGTCCATAACAGGAATACCTGTTGAATCCTCAAGATACTTATACAATGTGGGATTATCGTGTCCAAGCTCGTCAAGCTTAAGCAGTGTATCGTGAAGGGAATTTTTAAAGTCAAAGTGAGTTGTGTATGTACCCTTTTTTTCATCATTTGATGGGTACTGAATAGGTGTGAAATCCTCAACAGTATACTTGTCCGGAACAACAACCATACCGCCGGGATGCTGACCGGTTGTACGCTTAATTCCAGTACAGCCTGCGGTCAGCCTGTCAATCTCCGCCTTAGGTGTTGTGGCGGCAAGTCCTCTTTCGTCAAGGTATTTCATTACATAGCCGTAGGCGGTTTTGTCCGCAACGGTTGCCATAGTACCTGCCTTAAACACATAGTCCTTACCGAACAGCTCCTCGGTATATCTGTGGGAGCGCGACTGATATTCTCCTGAGAAGTTAAGGTCGATATCCGGCTCCTTGTCACCGTCAAAGCCAAGGAATGTTTCAAATGGTATTTCGTGGCCGTCACGCTTCATAGGTATATTACAATTAGGGCAATTCTTTTCAGGCAGGTCAAAGCCTGAGCCGTACTCGCCTTTAGTAAAGAACTCGCTGTGCTTGCACTTTTTACAGTAGTAATGAGGAGGCAGAGGGTTAACCTCCGATATACCGCCCATATGTGCCGCTAAGGATGAGCCTACCGAACCTCTTGAGCCAACAAGATATCCGTTTCTTTCGCTTTCCTCAACAAGTCTTTTGGCAATAACATAAAGAACGCCAAAGCCGTGACCGATAATCGAATCCAGCTCGCGCTGTAATCTGTCTGCAACAATTTTAGGTACAGGGTCGCCGTAAAGCTCCTTTGCCCTTGACCAGCATTTTTCCGTAAGTTCCTCATTGGCACCGTCAATATGGGGCTGGAAGGTTCCGGGAGGAATAGGGGGAATATTATCCATAACCATATCGGCTATTTTATTAGGGTTATCAATAACAAATTCCTTTGCCCTGTCCCCTGCCCAAGCAAAATCCCGAAGCATTTCATCAGTAGTTTTAAAATAGAGCGGTGCCTGATTATCGGCGTCCTCAAAGCCCTTTGATGCCATAATAATTGCTCTGAACTTTTCGTCCTTTTCATCAAGGAAATGAACGTCGCCTGTGGCAACAACAAGCTTGCCCAGCTTGTCACCAAGGGCAATGATTTTTTTGTTGATTTTTATTAAGTCCTCTTCGCTGTTGATTTTCTCGTGAAGCTCCCTTGCGGAGTTAATCATAAAGGCATTGTTGCCGTTGGGCTGAATTTCAAGATAATCATAAAAGGACGCAATTTCTTCAATTTTTTCCTCAGGCTCGTTACTCAGTATTGCCTGATAAAGCTCGCCCTGTTCACAGGCAGAGCCAATGATAAGCCCATCCCTTTTCTTTGCCAACAGGCTTTTTGGAATTAAGGGACGTGACTTAAAGGTTTTTATATTTGAATAGGAAATAAGCTCATACAGATTTTTTCTGCCGTATTTGCGTTCTTCCTTGGGAATACTCTCATCCATTGAGGTATCCTCTTTAACCAGCAGAATAATATGATGGCGCTTAAACTGCTTTAATTTCAAATTCATAAAGTCGGGATATTTTTCGTCGTCAACCAAATACCCCTCCATACCGAGAATAAGCTTAATTTTTCCCTTGGCGGCATTATAAGCCTCCGGCAAAGCCTGAACAACACCGTGGTCCGTTACTGCAATTGCCCTGTGTCCCCATTTGACAGCCCTGTTAATAAGGGATTTGGGAGAGGAAATGCCGTCCATCTCACTAAGGGAGGTATGCAGGTGAAGCTCAACTCTTTTTTCCTCTGCATCATCTGTTTTTTCAAGCTTAACCACGGAGGAAATTGAAAAGGGATAAATTACAAACTGATTTGTAAAGGTGTCAAGCTTATAGGAGCCGCTGACAACAACGGTACCGCAGGAGCCCAGCTTTTCAATAAGCGGGTCAAGTATGCGCCTGTCCTCAAACATCTTTACGGTAATTGAGGAAGTATAATCTGTAACATCAAAATTAAATATGCGGTTATTGCCCTTTTTGGTATCCTTAACCTCTGTTTTAACAATGTCACCCCAAACAGTAACATAACCGTCCTCAGCGGTTATATCTTTAATCGGTGCAGGCTCGTCCCTGAGAGCCTTGCCGTAAATATTTTTTACAGTGTCTTTATAGAGTGGTAAATCGCCCCAAGGCTGATGAACAACATTTTTCTCAGCCTCCTCCTTTTTACGCTCCTCTTCCTTTTGCTTTTCGGCAACTGCGTCTTGCACCGCTTTTTCAATATCAAAGGTCTGCACCTCTAAAAAGCTGATGTCATAATCAACATTGAAAAGGCTGAAAAGTTCCCTTGAAATTGCAGCGTCAACCTTTTGAGCCTCCAAAACCTCCCTGCCGCCTTTTTTAAGGAATACGGTAAGGGTATTGTCCTCCAGCTCAGCCTCCGCCCCTTCAAAAAAGCCGTTGGCGGCAGGCGTATCCCTTTTTACATACTGAAGTATTCTTTCAATATTACCAAGTGAAAATTCCGATTTTGGAAAAACAGGATTAATAACAGCCTTATGTAAGCCCATTGATTTTTCAATAGCCTTTTCTGCATTCACTATTACGTAATAATCTATAAAGCTGTCAAGAAAAACTCCTATTTTAAGGGTTCTGTTTTCCCTTGATACTGAAAAGGAGGAAATTTCGCCGTTACCTAAAGCAGATAAAATTTCTCCGTCTATGTAATTTGAAAAATAATCCGAAAATCTATTCATCACAATTTCTCAATTTCCTTCATTAATTCATCTAACAGGTCTTTTTCATCAACCTTTCTGAGAATTTCGCCTTTTTTGAAAATAAGGCCGTTCCCGTCGCCGCCGGCAATTCCGATATCTGCCTCTTTTGCTTCGCCGGGACCGTTGACGATACAGCCCATAACTGCAACCTTAATAGGCTTTTTGCAATCCCTGAGCCTTTCCTCTACCTGCTTTGCGAGAGAAACAAGGTCAATTTTTGTTCTGCCGCAGGTGGGACAGGAAATCAAATAGGGGCTGTCATTTTTAAGTCCGATTGCTTTTAAAATATCAAAGGCGGCAAAAACCTCCTTAACCGGTGCGTCGGTAAGGCTGACACGAATAGTATCGCCTATTCCCCTTGTAAGCAGTGAGCCGATTCCGACGGCAGACTTGATTATGCCCATACGCTCCGTGCCTGCCTCCGTTACACCCAAATGCAAGGGATAATCGCACTGCTCAGCCGCCAGCTCATAAGCATTAATCATTGTCTGTACATTTGATGATTTTATGGAAATAACAATATCGTTAAAGTCAAATTTTTCCAAAAGCCTTGCGTGGTAAAGGGCAGATTCCACCATTGCCTGAGGAGTGGGAGAGCCGTATTTGGCAAGGATTTCCTTTTCAAGTGAGCCTGAATTAACGCCTATTCTGATTGGAATATTCTTTGCCCTGCAGGCATCTGCCACTGCCTTAACACGTGAATCGTCGCCGATATTGCCGGGGTTTATACGGATTTTATCAATACCTCTTTCAACTGCGCCAAGGGCAAGACGGTAATCAAAATGTATGTCCGCAACAAGAGGCATGTCAACTGCATTTTTAATAGGCTCAACAAGAGCCAGTGCATACTCGTTGGGAATGGCAAAGCGTATTACCTGACAGCCTGCCGCCGCCAGCTCCTTTGCCTGTGCAACAGAGCCTTCAATATCCGAGGCAGGGACATTAAGCATACTTTGAACAAGTATGTCACTGTCACCGCCGATATAGGTATTGCCCAGTTTAATTTTTCTGCTTTTTCTTCTTTCCATATTCTCACCTTTTTAAATCAATAGCTAAAAAAGTCTTGTGATATCGCTGAAGGTTACAAGGCACATAAGGCCTAAAAGCAATACAAGTCCAACAGCGTTTATGATATATTCTGCCTTTGCCGGCAGCTTTTTACGAGTTATCCCCTCTGCTATCAAAACAAATAATCTCCAGCCGTCAAGGGCAGGAATGGGGAACAAATTAAATAAGCCTACGTTAATTGTCAGTAAAGCGGTAATTCTGAGTACGGAGTAAAGAGAGGTTTTAACAGCATCGGACACAACCGACACGGCACCCACAGGCCCGCTTAAATCAGAGAGTCCGTACCTGCCCACCAATAAATCGTGAACTGATAAAAACACCATTCTGGCATAGGAAACAAATTCCTTAAAGGTTTGTGAAATCACATTGCCA
>CAMBQD010000057.1 GCA_945869905.1 uncultured Clostridia bacterium
GTAAGCAAAATATAATTGTTCGTAGCGGTGAACTGTGCTCGGCAAAAGGCTGATTGCCTACAAATCGCCCTGCGGAAAATCATAAAAAATTCCCCCAAAGGTTATGCCTTTGGGGGTTTTGTTACTCACTTATGTCTGCAAAAATGGGGTAATGGTCGCTCATTTGTGCCATTACGCTGTCTGACAAAATCGAATACCTGCTGACCTGTGCGTCACCTACCGAAAATATGTGGTCAAAGGTGGGCTTATCCACATCACGTTCGTCACCGCTTGTTTTCAGCTGTGCGATATATTTTGTATCTGTCATTGACTCGGCAATGGTGTTGTATATTTCAGGGGCAAAATATCGGTCATCGTATCCTCCCCCGTCCATTGCGTTAAAATCGCCTGCTGAAAAAACAGGGCAGTTATACAGGGTATAAAGCTTTTGTGACAAATCAATCTGCTCCTGTGCCTGAGCAGTCATAACACTTAGCTCCTCATTTTCCTGTCCTTCACGTATCAGGTCAAGATGAGTGGAGGTTACAATATATTGCTTTTTAGTCTTATTGTCCTCAAAAAGCCCCCAGACAATCCTTCTCAGCCTTTTGTTGTCGCCCTGGGAATATTCCATATTTCCGTAATCTAAAAGTGAAACCGTGTCGCTGTTATACATCAGCCCTGTCATGTTAACGGCAATGCCGGAGGAAACAGGGTATACCAGCCTATAGCTCCCTCTGTTTTTTGTTATACAGCAATACCACTGGTCACTCATTTCCTGAACTGCCACCACATCGGGCTTGTATGCGTCAAGGACGTTAAAAAACATTTTTGCTCTTCTTCTTGCGTCGGTGCCGCCCCAGCTTTCGTAATTAACCAAAAGGTTTGCACTCATTATTCTTGCATATGTGCTGTCACTGCGCTCTGTGTCCGCCCGGGCAATTGATTTTTCAAAGCCGTTGGGTAAAATATAGTCGTCAAAATTACCGCGTATGCTGATTGACGCTGCAAAGCCTGCGGCTCCGGCACCGGCAAGACACAGTAAAACAACAATGGATTTAAGTATTTTTTTCATTATCACACCAAAAATTCAATTATGCTTTTATTTTATGCACCCAAGGGTGAAAAAAACAAAATATATAAAATTTTAAAAACCTTTGACTGTTACATAAAAATATTATATTATAGTTATAGAATAAAATCAATCTTATTCATAATCCAGAAAAAGAGGTTAATATTAAAAGAGGGGATAAATTATGAAAATTACATTTAATGAGGATAAAAAGCTGGTGGAGGCTCTGCGTCGGGGCTTGAAGAAAAAGGACGGATACTGTCCCTGCAGGCTTGAAAAAACAGAGGACAACATTTGTATGTGCAAGGAATTCAGGGAGCAGATAGCCGATGAAAATTTTGAGGGCTACTGCCACTGCAGACTTTACTATAAATCTAAGTAAGGAGGATAAAAATGGCTTTAATTCACGTAAATGACGAAAATTTTAAAAAAGAGGTATTGGATTTTGACGGCACTGTGCTGGTGGATTTTTTCGCTCAGTGGTGCGGTCCCTGCCAAATGCTTGCACCCATTATGGAGGAAATTGCACAGGGATATAAGGTGTGCAAGATTGATGTGGACGAGGCTCCTGCAATAGCACAGATGTTCCAAATCCAAAGCATACCTACACTTATGGTGTTTACCGGCGGAAGGCTTGTTAATCAGGCTGTGGGATATATGCCAAAGGAAGAAATACTTAAAATGCTATAGGGTTCTAACTACTATTCAAAAAATAACAAAAAGGCTGTTTTGGGTATATCCCATTACAGCCTTGTTTTTTACCCCAGCATTACGTCCAACAGCATCATAACCGCAAAGCCTGTCACAATTCCCATAGTGGCAAAGTAGGGCTGGTTTCTTTGATTTTTTTGACATTCGGGTATTAACTCGTGAACTGCCACCAAAATCATAGCTCCTGCGGCGAAGGACAGGGCATAGGGCAGTATTTTTTCTATGTGTACCACCAGCAAAGCTCCTATTACGCCCGCCACAGGCTCCACAAGTCCCGACGCCTGCCCCATTAAAAAGCTTTTTCTGCGTGAGTATCCCTCACGCCTTAGGGGTATTGATACTGCCGCACCCTCAGGGAAATTTTGCAGTCCTATGCCAACGGCAATGGTTATTGCACCCATTAGGCTTTCTGTGGAAAAATCTGTGTTTTGAAGTGAGCCAAAGGCAACGCCCACCGCCAAGCCCTCGGGTATGTTGTGGAGAGTTATGGATAAAACCAGCATTATAATTCTGTTTAAGCATTCGTTGGGGGTTGCCTGTGTACAGTTTGCCTTTCGTCTGCAATAGGTTACAATTTTATCGGAAACCCACATAAATACTGCACCGAATAAAAATCCTGCGGTAACAATTACATAGGGCGGAGTGCCCTTTGCTTCCTCGGCACGCTCAATAGCCGGCTGAAGCAGTGACCAAAAGCTGGCGGCAATCATTACGCCTGCCGCAAAGCCCATCATAAGGTTAAGTACCTTTGGATTGGGGCTTTTAAAAAAGGCTACCGTTGCAGCGCCCAGAGCCGTTACCGCCCAGGTTCCCAGCGTTGCCACCAGTGCCATTAAAACAATGTTGCTCATTTTCTATCCTCCCTTTACAGTATATTAACTACCGATGTATAGGTGATAGACAAAATAAAAGCCGTCTGACAAGTGAATAAGTCAGACGGCTTTTATGGGCTTTATTTACATTGTAACAATGTTTGATGTGTTGTTAATTTTTTCTGTGGAAAGTATGTTTTTCTTAGCATAATGTGTGCAGGTTACACGGTACTGATAACCAGTGGCAGGTGTGAGCTTTTTTGAAAATACATATGAAAAATCATTGTCATACATATCAGAATATGAAAGATAATTACTCCAAGAATAGCTGCTGTTCTTTCTTCTCTGTATTTTAACCTCTGTAAAACCACATTTAACAACATCACCTGTACAATAAGTTTTTCCAGCAATTATTAAGTTACTACCACTTTTTTCAATAGCAATTGCATATAGTTGAATCAATCCTGTTGTTCGTGCGTAAGAATTGCTTTTTTCGTATGGGGACACTATTCTTTCAAATTCCTCTTGGCTTAGGATTATATCCTCCCAATCGGCAATTTCCTCCTCAGCACCAAAGGCTACTGTAGGTATCATCATTAAAATGGATAAGCATACTAAAAATATGCTTTTTATTACTTTTTTCACTTTTTTCATTCTCCTATTGTATAAGAAATTTTAGTGGCTATATCTAAGGTGCAATGATCTAATGATATTACATATTCAATATTACTGTCAATATAAGTAATTAAGAACTTGTTGTTATCTTCAAAAAGGAATACATTAATTCCATTAGAGCTTATTTGTTTGACACTTGAATATATGTTACTTGTTTCACCAATACCATAGAGTATTTTTTGTTCGTCTTTAAGACTTCTAATTGTGATATTTCCATTTATTTTAGAATTAGTATCTTCAAAATACATACTGATTTTTTCATCTGTTTTTTGCAAATTATATATCTCATAATCATCACCAAGCAGGGCTTTGGGCAGTACTGCATTTTCAACTCCCTCATTCTCAAGGGCGGCGATAATATTGTCAACACTTTTTTCACTGCCGTCAAGCTCAATGCTGAAATGGTCCTTTTCATACTTGACCATATCGTCCTTGGCATTAATCTGAACAAATTTTGCACCTGTGGGAATTGCGATTGCCATTATGATAATCAAAACGGCGATAAGCAAAAGAGTCTTGCTGAATTTAATTTTCTTTGTTTTTTGCTTTGATTCCTTGATACTGTCGGAATTATCAGCAGCTTTTTCACCTTCATTTTCCAAAAGAAGATTAACGCAATAGTCAATAAGCTGTGTATCCATTTCAGACGGATCCTTTTCCAGCTCGTCATTGACCAGTGCCCTTACCTCCTCCTCAGTGAAAGACATTGATTTTTCCTGCAGTATTTTTATCAATGTGTTTTTATCCATTTTTTCAACCTCATATATATAGTGGAAAAATATTCAAAAAGTAACAAAAAATTTATAAAAAATTTTCGATTTTTTCCTTCGCCATCTTTCTTATCCTGCGTTTTAGCCTGTATATCCGCTGTTTTACGGCAAATTCCGTGGAGTTAAAAATCTTTGCTGCGTCCCTGTATTTCATATTTTCATCACAGGTAAGAGTCAGCAGTTTTTCGTCCCTTTCACCGATTTCCTCCATTATTTTGTCATATATTAGGTCAACGCCCTTTTGTGAAACGATTTGGTCAACCATATCTACGTCATAGGGTATATCAAAGCTTTTGCCGTTTTTACTGTCAGACAAGCTGACCTGCGTTTCCTTCATCATATTAATTTCCGTGTATTTCCCTTTGATAACATTTTTTGCTGTTGAATACAGCCAAGCCTGTGGGTTTTCAATAACGGTGCCGTTTTTAACAGCCTCCATCAGTCTTAAATATGTGTCCATAACAACATCGTCAACCTCCTGCTGTTTACTGCTTAGCAGCATACGGCAAAGGCTTCTTATGCCGGGCTCATATTTCAGCCACAGTGCTTCCCACTGCTTACTGTAATGCTCAGAATTATCGCGCATTTTTACTCTCCTGTTTGAAAAAATACAAGGATATTATAATGTTTTTAGCAGTATTTGTACAGAATTTACGGCAAATTTTTCCATTTTTTTCCTAAATTGTGCAAACAAAAACCGCCTTGAAAAATCAAAGCGGTTAAAATATGTTCTTATTCCTCGCCGTTCCAGCAATAGGTGCAAAGCTTGTCGGCACCAATGCCTACCGACTCTATCATATCGTCAAGTCTGTGGTAACGCAGTGATGTGAAGTGCAGTGTTTCACAAATTCTGTCCACCATTTTTTGATATTTTTCACTGTCCGGATTTGTGTATTCCTTCAGTGTTGCGTCGTCAGGCTCGCATCCCTCCAGCTCCTTTATCACCCTGCGTGTGATGAGCTCCATTTCAGATGTGGAGCGAGAGAAGTTGAGATACTTACAGCCGTAAAGCAGTGGAGGACAGGCAGGTCTGATGTGTACCTCCTTTGCTCCGTTAGCATATAAAAATTCAGTGGTTTCCCTTAGCTGAGTGCCGCGCACGATGGAATCGTCAATGAGCAGTAGGCTCTTATCCTTTATTAAATCACTGATTGGTATCAGCTTCATTTTTGCAATAAGGTTTCTTTTACTCTGGTGTGTGGGCATAAAGGAACGGGGCCAGGTGGGTGTGTATTTTACAAAGGGACGTGAGAAGGGTATGCCGGACTCGTTTGAATATCCGATTGCGTGGGCAATGCCAGAGTCAGGTATGCCTGCCACAATATCAGGCTTAACGTTGTCGCGCTTTGCAAGGGCACGTCCGCAGTTGTATCTCATTTTCTCAACGCTGATACCCTCATATGATGATGACGGATATCCGTAATATATCCACAGAAACGTGCAGATTTTCATATCCTTGCCCGGTGCAACAAGTGTTTTTACACCGTCGGCAGTCATAATTACTATTTCACCGGCGCCCAGCTCCTTATAATCGGTGTAGCCGAGGTTTAAGTAAGCAAAGCTTTCAAAGCTGGCACAAAAGCCGTTATCCTTTTTGCCGATAACAATAGGTGTTCTGCCCATTTTATCTCTTGCACAGTAAATTCCCTTAGGTGTTAAAATCAGCATACTCAGTGAGCCGTCAACAATCTCCTGTGCATAACGTATGCCGTCAATAAAGTTTTCCTTTTGGTTTATGATTGCCGCCACCAGCTCGGTAGGGTTAATATCGCCGTTTTGCATTTCAAAGAAATGGGTGTTCGATTTTATTATTTTATCAACTATTTCATCCGCATTGTTGATTTTTCCTACGGTTGTAACGGCAAATGTTCCGTGGTGGGAACGTACCAATATAGGCTGTGCCTCAAAATCGGAAATGCAGCCGATACCCAGAGTGCCGTGCATTTCGTTTGATTCCTTTGTAAATTTTGTTCTGAAGGGTGCATTTTCAATGTTGTGGATTGCCTTATCAAATCCGCTTTCAGGGCTGTAAACTGCCATACCGGCACGCCTTGTGCCAAGGTGTGAGTGGTAGTCAACACCGAAAAACAAATCAAACACGCAATCCTCCTTGGATGCAGCCGCAAAAAATCCTCCCATAGCTATCCCTCTCCTGTATAAAAATTTTGCAAGGCTATTATAACAGAATATAACGAAAAGGCAAATAAAAAATTTGCAAATAAAAGCAATATTTTTAAAAGCGTGGAAAATGTAAATCTTGACACTGTTATCGGCTATAAGCAAAATTCGGTAAAGCATAATTTCCTTGAGAATTATTAGTCGAAAAAGAAATTTAAATTTTCATTACAAAACTATTGCAAAATAAAAAATGCCGTGATATAATACTTGCAGAAATATTCCCAATTGTATTTCTGGAGAAGCCTGCCCGGTGCGGGTTTTAGGTTTAACACATTATAATGCACCGTTTGCTTATAGTTAAACCTAAGACCATGTTACAGGTGGGCCTTCTTTATTTTTACGGACTTTATTTCAAGGCAATTGACAATTTAATAATATGTGTCTATAATGAATACTAATGAAATCAATATGAACGAGGTAGATTATGGACAGCTTAAAAAGTAAAGGACTGCGCAACATGAATGTGATT
>CAMBQD010000058.1 GCA_945869905.1 uncultured Clostridia bacterium
GATTGCCGACACCTGCCACTAAAACCGAGGTTATATTTTCAGGTAAAAGGGATTTCAAAATTGATGACAGCCTGTCAAGTCTGCCGTCAAAAATATCTGTGTTGCTTACAAAGGACGGCACACTGCAGGTAATATACTTGCCTACCGGCTTTCCGATAGTCTCTGCACCCCTTTCATTTAAAACTGTTACGACGGTTATGCCGTCCTTTTCCTCAACCTTAACTCCCTCAATGTAAGTTTTGTCTGCCGATTCAAAGGATTCAACGGCTCAATCGGTACGAATTTCCATAAAAATCATCCTTTTAAAAAGTTTTTTCAATAAAAGTATATCCAAAAATAAAAAAATACTTGCAATTTTAAAAAAGGTGTGATAATATACATAAGCATAAAAAACACAGGGGAACAGTCCCTTTATATCTAAAACCACCTAACTAAAGGAGTGAAAATCATGCCAAACATTAAGTCAGCAAAGAAAAGAGTTAAGGTAAACGCTGTTAAGGCCGCTAACAACAAGGCTGCTAACTCAGCACTTAAAACAGCTATCAAGAAGGCAAATGTTGCTATTGAAACAAATGCCGCTGATAAGGACGCACTTGTTAAAGACGCTGTTAAGAAGATTGACCAGGCTGCAGCAAGCAATCTCATTCACAAGAATTGTGCAGCAAGAAAGAAGAGCAATCTTGCAAAGAAAGCTAACGCATAATTTAATTAAAAGACAAGCTCCTACTATTGGGGTGTCCTGAATAAAGAGGGTTATGGTTTAATCTTTCTGAGTTCAGCCCATAGCACTATTAAAAAATCCCGTTAATACGCAAGTATTGACGGGATTTTATTAATTGACGGGATTTTATTAATGCACTCTGAACTAAATCAGTTCGATTAAACTGTTTCGCACTTAAAAACACGAGAAACAGATGAAAGGCAAAGCATAATTTGATGGGCAGGCTTTACGCCTTCACCGAAAATTTAACAACGCATTTCGCTGTTTTCTCTTGTTTTTAAGCTATACCTCTTTATTTAGGACACCCCTTAAGTGGAAGTTTATTTTTTCGCTTGACTTTATATTCCAATCAATCTATAATATAAAGAGAACTTGAAAGGGGTTACTATTATGGATTTTAAAAAGATTTTAAAGGTTATATCCGCCATTGTAGCTCTTGCGGCTGTGGCAGCGGCAATCTATATGGCTGTTAAAAAGTTTACAGGCAAGAAGGAACCGGAATATTTTGACGACAATGATTTCTTTGAGTGCGACAACGACCTTGAAATAGTTGAGGCAAGCTCAGAGGAAACAACCGTTGAGGAGGCTCCTGCCGAGGAAGCTCCGAAAAAGAAGGCAGCTAAAAAAACAACTAAGAAAAAGGCTGAATAATAATTTAAAAGCTCTTGGCTGTTTCACAATGTGAAACAGCCTTTTTGATTAAGTAACGGTAATAGAGGACGGTAAGAAATGTACAAAAGCGGATTGGTGCTTGAGGGCGGCGGACTGAGGGCAATATACACCAGCGGAGTGCTGGATGCTTTTATGGAAAATGATATTGAATTTCCGTATGTTATAGGCGTATCCGCCGGCTCCTGCAACGGCGTATCTTTTTTGGGTAAAAATATACACAGAATGAGGGATATCTACATAGGGTATTCGAGTGACGAAAGATATATGAGCCTTAAGTCCATGTTCAAAAACGGAGAATATCTTAATTCAAAATGGATATTCGGCGAGCTTTCCTACGATATGTTTCCTTTAAATTATGAAAATTATGAAAGCTCAAATGCAGTTATGTGCTGTGTTGCAACTAACGCAAGAACGGGAAAGCCTGAATATTTTTATCCCAAGAGCTTTAGAAACGGCTGTGAGGAGCTGAGAGCAAGCTGTGCTCTGCCTGTTGCCGCAAAGCCGGTAAAGCTTGGCAAGGATTATTATTATGACGGCGGGCTGACGGATTCAATTCCCCTTAAGCGTGCCTTTGAAGACGGCTGTGAAAAATGTGTGGTAATACTTACCCAGGACAAAGGCTATGTTAAAAAGCCTATGGGTCATCCACGGGCAGTTAAGCGCACATTGCGGCATTATCCCCTTATGGCAGAGGAAATTCTTGTAAGGCATAAGATGTACAATGAGCAAAGGAAATATGTTTTTGAGCAGGAAAAGCTGGGCAACGCATTGGTAATATGCTCAGATGTTCCGATAAGCGTTCCCACTCTTGAAAAAAATCCTAAAAAGCTGAAGGAAATTTATGACATCGGTTACAGACAGGGGCTTGAAAATATTGATAAAGTCAGAGAGTTTATTAAATATTAGAAGATAGGCAATGAAGAGCAATCCGAACCATGGTTTAAATTGGCTGATTTGCCCTTACTCTGTGTTAAAAATACTCGGAATACATAAAGTATTCCTGCGTTTTTATGCCTTGATTAAGAACAAATCAGCACAATTTAAACTCGCAGACCAAAAATGCTTGAAGTAAAGATGAATTTTGGATTTTGAGATGGAAGCCTTGCTGACGCAAGGCAACAGTGAAAAATACAAAAGTCGCTTGAATACTGCATTTTTGGCAGGTTCGGATTATTCTTTATTGCCTAACGAAAAAGGCACACCGTATAACACGGCGTGCCTTTTTCTTAAGGGGTAAAAATTTATGTGAAAACGTAGTTGGTATATGTTAAAAGGTTGAGAAAATAATTTTCATCAACCTTGTTGGCTATTTTAAAAGCCTGTATGGATTGTAGGCAAAATTCATCTCTGTATTTGCAACATAGCACGGCTTTGCATACTTGGCAAAGGCACCCTTAATCATAAAGAAGGCAACATCTTTACCTATTTTTTCATAATCCGTATCAAGAATTTTTACAGATACCTTTTTGTTAAAGGCATTGATAAGAGGTCCCATACAAAAAGCAGTGATTATCGTACCTATTCCGATATTCTTTACCTCTGAAAAATTGCCTTTAAATATTGCCGTAATACCGCCGCTTACCGCCAGACCGATTAGAATAACAACTACATCAGTAATAATCCTAACCCATTTATGCTCCAGCTTAATACCTCGGCTGAGCATAAAGCCCAATGCGTCATAGGGGCCTACGCCGATATTGGCGGTAAAGAATAGTGAACAAGCAAAGCACAAGGTTATTATGCCGGCGAAAAGAAGGGGGATTCTTATGGCTAACGAATTATGATTTTCAACAACCGGCTGAATTAAGCCCCGGAAAAATTCACAGGCATAACCGCAGCCAATCATATTTATCACTGTACCAACGCCGACCAAACCCCTGTGGGCAACGACTATAACATAAATCAGAATAACCGCGTTTACTATCATCTGGTATGTACCAAAGTCTATACCCAACGTGCCTGCAACGTTCATATTCATTGAAGTGAAGGGGTCAACGCCGAAACCGGAGACCGAAAAAAGTGAAATTCCGAAACCCATTATTATGATACTGAAAAAGGAGAGAACAATTCGCTTTACCATATGGTGCTGAGCAAACATATCTTTCAAATATCCGATGGTTTCAGTTTTAATTTTTTTCATACTGTGCCTCTGCTGATATCGGTTATTTCCCTCTCTTCGCCACCATTATATTACTACATTTCAAAAAATCAAGTTTTTTGTGCAATATTCTACCTATGTAACACAATGCACAAATTATGACTAATATTTTTGTGCATTATTAACAAATAACTACTCCATTTGCTTGCCAAGGAAAGCCGCCGCAACCTGAACTAATTTTACATCTGTTTCACTGGGCAGAGTATTGTCGTTTTCCTCAATAAGCGCAACCGCTCCGCTTACGTCACCGCCGTATATAATAGGATAGACAACATTTGCTTTTCTTGTAAAGCCCTCTATGGCATTCATACTGGGAACAGTATCGGTTGCTATGTGAATGGCTCTGTTTTCCATCAGCTCCTCAAGGCTTTTTGTTACCCTACGTTCAAGAATTTCCCTTTTGCTGATGCCCGCCGCCGCAATAACGTGGTCGTTATCCATAATCGCAATGGGCAGTCCGCCGTTTTTGTACAACACCTCCGCATACTGATTTGCAAAATTCGACAGCTCCCCTATGGGTGAATACTTTTTAAAAATTACCTCACCCTCTGCATCGGTAAAAATTTCAAGAGGGTCGCCCTCCTTAATTCTGAATGAACGTCTGATTTCCTTTGGTATTACTATTCTTCCCAAGTCGTCAATTCTTCTGACAATACCTGTTGCTTTCATAATATGCACTCCTCAAATAATGTAAATTTATCTGTAATATTTTGCACATATTATCTGCTTATATACAATTATGAAATTAGGATTTTTTGGAAAAGGGCTTAAAAAAATATGAAAAATTTATTTGTGCTCAGGTATTGACAATTGGAAAATTAAGGCTATAATAGAAATTAGCACTCGGCGAGTGAGAGTGCTAATTTTAAAGCAAAGGATGATTTTCGTGAGAAAAAAACAATTTAAAGCAGAGTCTAAAAAGCTCCTTGATATGATGATTAATTCAATTTACACTCATAAGGAGATATTTTTGAGAGAGCTTATTTCCAACGCCTCCGACGCCATTGATAAGCTTTACTTCAAGTCCCTGACGGATAATGCCGTAAAGCTGGCAAGGGATGATTTTAAAATTGAAATCGACCTTGACAAAGAAAGCCGTACAATTACCCTTACGGATAACGGTATCGGTATGAGCGCAGAGGAGCTTGAAAACAATTTGGGCACCATTGCAAAAAGCGGCTCCCTTAACTTTAAAAACGAAAATGCCGACAGCGAAAAGGCTGATGATATTTCCGTTATCGGTCAGTTTGGCGTAGGCTTTTACTCCTCCTTTATGGTAGCAGACAGGGTTGAGGTGGTTTCCAAGGCATTTGGTGAGGATACGGCTCACAAGTGGATTTCCACCGGCGCAGACGGATACACCATTGAGGAATGTGAAAAGGACGACGCAGGCACAGTAATTACACTGCATATAAAAGAGGATACCGAAAATGAGGATTACTCACAGTATCTTGAACAGTACAGAATTGATGAGCTTGTAAAGAAATACAGCGACTATATTCGCTATCCTATTGTTATGGAAATGAGCCATCAGGTTCCCGACCCTGAAAAAGAGGGTGAATACATTACCGAGCTCAGCGTTGAAACCCTTAACTCAATGGTACCTATTTGGAGGAAGTCAAAGAGTGAGCTTAAGCCGGAGGATTACAACGAATTCTATAAAAATAAATTTATGGATTACAATGACCCTCTTGCAGTTATTCACACAAAAACGGAGGGACAGGCAACCTTTGACGCACTGATGTTTATTCCCGAAAATCCTCCATATGATTTTTACAGCAAGGAATATGAAAAGGGCCTTCAGCTTTACTCAAACGGTGTGCTGATTATGGACAAGTGTGCAGACCTGCTGCCTGATTATTTCAGCTTTGTTAAGGGACTTGTGGACAGCGCAGACCTGAGCCTTAATATCAGCCGTGAAATGCTTCAGCACGACCATCAGCTTAAAATAATCGCAAAAGCCATTGACAAAAAAATCAAGAGTGAGCTTACAAAAATGCTGAAGAACGACCGTGAAAAGTACGAAAAATTCTTCAAGACCTTTGGCTTGCAGCTCAAATACGGCGTATATGCAAACTACGGTATGGAAAAGGACGGTCTTAAGGACCTGCTGCTTTTTGAATCCTCCAACGGCGGATATACAACCCTTAAGGAATATGTGGACAGAATGGCCGATTCACAGGAATCAATCTATTATGCCTGCGGCGAAAATGCAGAAAGAATTGCACTTTTGCCTCAAATTGACGCTGTAAAGGAAAAGGGCTATGAAATTCTTTACTTTACTGACGAGGTTGACGAATTTGCAATTCAAATGCTTATGGAATATGAGGGCAAGCATTTTGCAAACATCTGCAAGGATGACCTTGACCTGAGTACAGAGGCAGAAAAAGAGGCAATGACCAAGAAAAACGAGGACGCCAAGGACCTGCTGGAAAAGATGAAAAATATCCTTGACGGAAAGGTTACTGCCGTTAAGCTTTCCAACAAGCTTGGTTCACACCCTGTCAGCCTTACTGCCGAGGGCTATGTTTCACTTGAAATGGAAAAGGTTCTTAACTCAATGCCCGGTGCAAATCAGGGAGTAAAGGCTCAGCTTGTGCTGGAAATTAACTCCGACCATCCTGTTGCAGAAAAGCTGGCAGCTGCCGATGACGAATCTCTTGAAAAATACACTAAGCTTTTATATTCATCAGCAAGACTCATTGCCGGTCTTGACCTTGATAACCCAACAGAATTTTCCGATACAATTGCTGATTTGATGTAATTGAATATTACAAAACCGCCTGAGCTTTTACTCAGGCGGTTTTTCTATCCGTTTACTATTTTTTCAATATGCTTGTTATCTCTTGAAAAATGTCTTTGGCTGACAAGGAACACAAGCTCGTCGCCCTCCTTGAGCACAGTGTCGCCCTTAGGTGTTATTGACACATCATTTCTTTCTATGCTGACAATCAGGCAATGCTTACCCCAGTCAACATCCTTAACTGCCTTTCTGTCAATGGGACTTCCGATAGGAATAACAAAGGTTTTTATTATCTTTTCATCTGCTTGCTTAAAATGCGACGAATTGTCTGTTTTCTTAATCATATTGTCAAGCAGGGTTTCATAA
>CAMBQD010000059.1 GCA_945869905.1 uncultured Clostridia bacterium
ACAGTACGTCGTTTAATCAGTCTTGAAACCTTTAAATATTTATCTAATCTCATAAATACACCGTTTACATAAAAATTCGGCACCGAAAAAAATCGGTGCCGTACAATGTTAAAACTTATTTTACAGCGTCCTTAAGAGCTGAACCTGCCTTAAATGTAGGAACCTTTGACTCAGGAATTGAGATAGGAGCCTTTGTAAGCGGGTTAATACCTGTACGGGCTGCGCGTGTCTTAACTGCGAATGTACCGAAACCAACGATTGAAACCTTGTCACCGTCAGCAAGTGCATCCTTAACTGAATCTAAAACTGCTGATACTGCAGCTTCTGCGTCTTTCTTTGAAAGCTCTGCCTTTGCAGCAACTGCTGCTACGAGTTCTGTTTTATTCATTTAAAATTCCTCCGTTTTTGCTGATTACTCAGCTAATATTTCTTTTGCCTTATCCCACAGTAAATCAAGCTCCTCCAGAGAAGCGTCCTTCATTGAAATACCCTTTTCCTCTGCAAGCCCCTCAACAACTGAAAAACGCTTGATAAATTTATCGGTTGCTTTTGTCAAAGCCTCCTCGCTGTCGACATCAATAAACCTTGCAACGTTAACACAGGAAAAAAGGATGTCACCGAATTCTTCTTCAATATCGGATGTATCACCGCAGTCTACGGCATTTGTTAACTCGTTAATCTCCTCACGGACCTTATCAATCGCACCGCCGGCATTATCCCAATCGAAGCCAACCTTGGCGGCCTTACCCTGCACCTTTTGTGCACGCATAAGCGCCGGAAGCTCCAACGGAACATCTGACATCCACCGGCTCTGCTTTTTTATGCCCTTTGTTTTTTGCTTAACGGCATCCCAGCTTAAAAGAGCCTGATCGGCGTCATCAGCCTTAACGTCACCGAAAACGTGGGGGTGACGGACAATAAGCTTTTGGCAGATATCGTTACAGACATCGTCAAAATCAAAATTACCCTGGTCCCTTTCCATTTCACAGTGAAGGGCAATCTGAAGGAGCACGTCCCCCAGCTCTTCCTTAAGACCTTCTGTGCTTTCTTTATTGATAGCCTCAATAACCTCATAGGTTTCCTCAATAAAATTCTTTTTAATTGAGAAATGAGTTTGAGCCCTATCCCAAGCACATCCGCCCGGTGCTCTGAGTAATGTGACAATTGAAATTAAATCATCGATACCGTACTTATCTTTAAATTCAAACTCAACAGCCACAAAACCACTCACTTTCAATTAACTTGTCTATTTGAATAATACAATAATCAGGGTAAAATTTCAAGTAGTTATGCATAATTTTTACATTATTTTATGGATTTTATTTCGCTTAAAGTGACACAGTTCATCAAAATAAGAAGCACTAAGTAGGATAATAGACAAATTATTCCGCTTAGTATAAAAATAAGCATATCGGTCATTGAGGCAGAAAGCGAGTCCCTAATACCAATTGTGACAAAATATGACAGAGCGGCGCATATCAAAGGCTTTACAAACACCTCAAGTAAATTAAATTTTGCCTTTGTTTTTCGCCTGATTACAGTCATATTCCAAACAAGAATTATTGAAAAGCCCACAAAATTTGACACAGCACTGCCGAGAATATTTATGCTGTCATTACTTATCAAAAGGAAATTTAAAAGCACTCTTACCACTGCGGAAAGCGCAAAGGGTAAAATTGTCTGCTTGGCATACCCCAGTGCCTGAGCGCAGTAAACAGATGTGGATGCCGCCGCTGCTGGAAGAGAGGTAACGCCGAACAAAAACAGTATTCTGCCTGCGTTTTGAACGATATCCGTATTACCGTAGCCGTAAAAAATTTCCAGCATATCGTTATAAAACAAAGCTATAACCACACCGCCTCCTGCGGACAAAATCACGGTATACTTAAAAATACTGTTAAGCAGTGAGGAAAATCTTTCCTGTCCGCTTTCAAAGGCTGTACTGACGGCAGGAACGGCGGTAACCCCCAGTGCCATAACAACGGCAGGCACAAGATTTTTAAAATCCAGGGCAACGGCATATATACCGAAAACGTATGTATAAACGTCATTGGCAGAGGTCATATACTGCTCTCCCAGTGCATCGGCACTGCACATTGAAAGACAATACTGAATTGAGGAGGTATCCGCGAAATTTGCAAGACTCTGCACAACCGTTGCACCCACCAAGCCGGTACTGAATATCAAAAGCTCGGAATATGCGGACTTAACATCAACCTTTTCCCTTGGCAGAAAATTATATTTAATTTTTGTATAAACCGCCGCAAATACATAGCCGGCAATACTGCCCAGCGTTACGCCCAGCATAGCACAGGCGGATGTAATAGGATAAATTACCGAAAGAGCCTGCTGTTCATCATAGACTTTTACACCGAGTACTGCGCCGTTTTCAATATACATCTCAACCAATTTGCTCATTGAGATTTTTGCGAAAAGCAATCCGAAAACCATTTTAAAAAGTGCCTCAATGGTCTGGCTGATTGCCGTTGCCTTCATATCAAGAAAGCCCTCGGCAAAGGCTCTGTGGGCGGCACACATACAGCAGAAAAACACAGAGGGAGCCATTGCAAGAATTGTATAAATGCTCTTTGGTGATGAGGAAATAATATTTGCATAGGGCTTTGCCATAATCACCATAAATCCAAAGCCTATCAGCCCCACAACAAAAAACAGCTTTTTTGACGCAATTCTCAGTGCCTTAACCTTTAATCTGTCGCCCTTTGCCTCAAAGCTGCTGACAAGCCTTGTAAGAGCAAGGGGAAATGCACCCATTGTTAATGCGTGAACAGGCATACAAAGATTATAGGCAACGGAAAAATATCCCCTGCCTGTTGCACCTATATAATTTGTCAGCGGAATTTTATAAACAGCGCTGATTATTTTTACAATAACAGTTGCCGCCAACAAAATGAATGCTGATGTAATATACCTTTGCTTAATACTGTTTTTCACAAAATCGCCCTAATAGAAATATTTTGAAATAAAAAACAGGCAGTACGTTTGTACTGCCTGTTTTTTTAAACTTCTGTTATTCTTCAGTGGCTTCTTCCTCGGTCTCAGCCTCTGTTACGTCAAGCTCATCTGCATCAACGGTAACCTCGTTTTTTGCTTTTTTGTCAAATTCCTTTTGGAAAGCGTCACGGGTTTTCTTTGTTGCGGCGGCAACGGCCTCGTTAAATTCTGCCTTTGCCTGCTCAATCTCATCTGACAAAAGCTCAATCCTTTCCCTAAGACCTGCTATGCGCTGTGCAATATTTTCCAGCTCCTCGCTGTCAACGGTTTCACCGATAAAGCTGTTATACTGCATTTCACCGTATTTTTCATAAAGCTTTGCAAGCTTGGTTTTTGCATCAAGGTATTCAACCTTTTTACGACTTATTTCAAGGCGCTCAACGCTTTTTTTACCAACGTTTTCCGCCATATCCCTTGTCTTGTTGAAAACCTCTTCAAGCTTTTGATTATTAATGGTTACATCTGTATTTCCAAAAATATCACTGAATTTTAATGCCATTATTATCACCTCATAATCATTATATTACAAATTGTAGAATATTGCAATACTAAAGGTGTTTATTTATTTATATTCATCATAAAAGCTTAATATTCCTTTTTTACGCAAAATAATTTGGTCAAAGCTGTCAATATACTCATATGGATATTTATAGTTATAAATACGCTGAATTTTTCCTGTTTTATAATCCTTTAATCTTGTAACGGCACCGGCACCCACTGCAAAAACAGAATGTGTTTCATCCATCATATAAACGTTATAAAGGCAATCCCTGCCGTCCCTGCACCAGCCCACATTTTCCAAATTACCCAGTGACTTTGACTGCCTGTACATATAGTATGGATAATATCCGTTATCAGACAGGGCATCGTTTGAATAATCCACCATTGCAGAGGCGGTAAGCCTGTCTGTTAAATCAAAGGTTTGCTGACGTGTAACCATATACGCCCCTGATTTAAGGGCAAGGGTATGAACCGTTACCGATTCTGCGCCAAGACCTATTGCAGTATCAACACTGTTTTTAAAGGAGGACAAATCATCCTTTGGCAAGCCTGCAATCAAATCCATATTGATATTATCAAAGCCCTGCTGTCTTGCAAGCTCAAAGGCATTTAATGTTTGCTGTGAGCTGTGCTTTCTGCCGATTTCCGCAAGAACAGCGTCATTAAAGGTTTGGGGATTAATGCTTATTCTTGTTACTCCCGCATTTTTCAGGGCAATGAGCTTTTCATTTGTAACGGTATCGGGTCTGCCTGCCTCCACCGTGTATTCACGCAGGTGGGACAAGTCAAAATTGTTCTTAATTGTATCAAATAATTTTGTCAGCAATTTATCACTGAGGGTGGTTGGCGTACCGCCTCCGAAATATATTGTTTCAAGCCTTAGCTTAAGCTCCGATGCGATTTTACCCGTTTCCTCCAGCTCCTTACAAAGCAGGTCAACATAAGGCTCAACAAGCTTTGCAGTGCGCTCAACGGAATGGGAAACAAAGGAGCAGTAGGAGCAACGCGTGGGACAAAAGGGTATGGAAACGTAAAGGGAAAAGGAATTATCCCTTGACAGTGCAATAACACTGTTTTCGTGCTTCATAACCTCAATTGCCAAATCTGCTTTTTTTGGTGACACAAGAAAATCATTAATAAAATAATTCCTTGACCCCTGCTCGCCCATCTGCTCGGAAAAGCGGTGCATAAGCTTGGCAGGGCGCACGCCGTAAAGTATGCCCCAATCAGGCTTAAAGCCCATAATTTCACTAAGGGTATTATAAAGCAAAACGGACATAGCAGCTGCCACATCCTCCTTGCCGTCAACAGTATATGTCTTTTTCAGTGATTTATCATACACCCTTGCATCAATGATAAGTGTATTACCCCTTTGCTCGGAAATAACAATAATATCCGTTTCTCCCTCATCGTAAATTTTTTCATAAGGAAAAAACACGGTGCAGAGGTTTTTCATATCAAACTCAAACGGGTGATTAATAACTTTTAATACCATAAGCTTTTCCTATTTCATATATGGGTTATTTGCACGTTCAAAATCAAGTGTGGATACCCTGTCGTGTCCCGGATAGACATTGCAGTTTCCCTGAAGTAAGGCAAGCCTTTTAAGGCTGTTTTTAATTTCACTTACACTGCCGCCGGGAAAATCAGTCCTTCCGCAGGAGCAGAAAAACAGCGTATCCCCTGTAAACAGGCTGTCACCGCAAAGATAGCAAACACCGCCCTTAGTGTGACCGGGGGTTGCAATTACAGTGATAACGCTTTCTCCCAAGGCAATGGTATCTTGGTCCTTTACAATAATATCGGCAGTGGTGTTGTTCTGCTCGGCGCCGCAGAATGCCGCAAGACTCTCCTTTGACGAGGAAAGCATAGGGCAGTCCTCAGCACTGATAACAACCCTTGCACCGGTCAGCTCCTTAATTCCCTTTACTCCTGTTATATGGTCAAAATGACCGTGAGTAAGCAGTATATATTCAAGGTCTGCACCGGCAATAAAATCCCTCATTTTTTTGCTGTCCTCGGTACAATCCACAAGAGCCGATTTGCCTGTGGCAGTATCTGTTATAAGATAGCAGTTATTCTGCAGGCTGCCGAAGGAGGCATATTTTACATCAAGCATTATTTTAAGTCCTTACTGTCTAAAATTATGGTAACAGGTCCGTCGTTAAGCAGTGAAACCTTCATATCTGCACCGAACTCACCTGTGTCAACCCTTTTAACACCTGATTTTCTCAGGCAATCCACAAAATACAAATACAGCTCATTTGCAATATCTGGAGGTGCTGAACCGATAAAGCTGGGACGCCTGCCGTGGGAGCAATCGGCACAAAGGGTAAACTGTGACACCACTAAAATTTCTCCGTCCACATCAAGGCAGGACAAATTCATCTTACCGTTTTCATCCTCAAATATGCGAAGAACAGGGATTTTTTTAACAAGCTTATCTGCCTCAGCCTTTGTATCGCCCTGCTCAACGCCAAGCAAAATCATAAAGCCCTTATTTGTTTTGCCAACCTCCCTACCGTCAATGGTAACAGAGGAATGGGAAACTCTTTGTATTACTGCTTTCATCAGCTGCCTCTTCTTTCAATATGATATACGCCGTCAATTTTTCTGAGGATTTTTTCAACGCTTTCAAGGTGCTCCTTTGAATTGACGGATATGGTCATTGTTGTAAGGCAATTGCCGTCGTTGATAGGTCTTGCGTTAATTGAATGAATTTTAACGTGGGCATTTGCCATTTTTGTTGTTATATCAAGCACAACGCCGTCACGGTCAATGGCGTAAACATCTATTGTTGACCTTGCGTCCACCTGAACACTGCTGTCCCAATGAGCGTTTACCCATCTGTCCGGCTCAGGCGAATGGGCAATATCGGCAGGAACATTAACACAATCACGTCTGTGAATGGTAAGACCTGTACCGCGGTTAATAAAGCCGATTATCGGCTCACCGGGAATAGGAGAA
>CAMBQD010000060.1 GCA_945869905.1 uncultured Clostridia bacterium
ATCCTTTATGCCGTATGTAAGCCTGCCCGTAAAAACAGACAGAAAAACCGTTACGGCAATTAAAACCCAAAAGAACTCTTCTTTAATATTTATAGGTATACAAAAGCAGAACAAGCCAACAAATAAAACAAGCAATGCCGTAAGAATACCAACAATTACTGCTGTTATCTTATTTGATTTCATAAACTCAACCCCATTTGTATTTTTGAAAAATCTTCTTTCTCAAATTAACTATACCATATCGCAAAAATAAAATAAAGTTAATTATAAATAAACGCACAAAAAGCTCACCGAAAAATCGATGAGCTTTGGTATATTTCAGTTTTTTATTTAATAAGTGACTCGCCGGTCATTTCCTCAGGCTGAGGAAGATTAAGCATTTTAAGCATCGTAGGTGCAATATCGCAAAGTCTGCCGCCCTCTCTAAGCTCAACGCCCTCGCCGCAATTGGCGGCAACAAACGGAACAGGGTTTGTTGTATGAGCAGTAAACGGAGAACCGTCCGGCTCCTTCATACAATCTGCATTACCGTGGTCTGCAGTGATAAACAGACAGCCGTTCATCTTTTTAACCGCCTCATAAAGAGAACCGACGCACTTATCAACAGCCTCCACTGCCGCAACTGCCGCATCAAAAATACCTGTATGTCCAACCATATCGCAGTTTGCAAAGTTAACAATCACAACATCATATTTACCTGAAAGCACTGCCTCGTCCAACTTTTCAGAAACCTCATAGGCGCTCATTTCAGGCTTAAGGTCATATGTTGCAACCTTTGGTGACGGAATGAGAATTCTGTCCTCACCCTCATTTACTGCCTCAACACCGCCGTTGAAGAAGAAGGTTACATGGCCATAATTCTCTGTTTCAGCAATTCTGAGCTGAGTCAAATTATTCTTTGCAAGGTATTCGCCGAGAGTGTTTGAAAGGGTCTGAGGCTTGAAGGCAACAAGCACATTGGGCATAGTTGCGTCATACTGTGTCATACAAACATAGGTTACAGGGAATCTGTCACGGTCAAAGCCCTTGAAATCATCGTCAACAAAGGTTCTCGTAATTTCTCTTGCTCTGTCAGGACGGAAATTGAAGAATACTACACTGTCATTTGCACCTATTCTGCCCTCATTTTCAAGACAAACAGTAGGCTCGATAAATTCGTCGGTAACATTCTTTCCGTCGGAGTCAATCTTCTCATATGACTCTTCAATGGCTTTAACAGGGTCCTCTGCATGAATACCCTTTCCGAAAACAAGAGCGTCATATGCTTTTTTAACTCTGTCCCAGTTATTATCCCTATCCATAGCATAGTACCTGCCAACAACTGTGGCAACCTTGCCTACGCCGATTTCCTTAAGCTTTGATATAGCCTCTGCCACATAGTCCTTGCCGCTGGTTGGCGGAACGTCACGTCCGTCCATAATGCAGTGCAGATATACTCTGTCAAGTCCCATTCTTTTAGCAAGCTCAACAATTGCCCAGATATGAGAATTGTGTGAATGAACGCCGCCGTCACTCATAAGTCCCATAAGGTGCAGTGATGTGCCGTTGTCAATTGCGTTTTGAACTGCTGTTTTTAAAGCCTCATTTTCAAAGAAATCTCCATCCTGAATAGACTTGGTAATTCTTGTAAGCTCTTGATAAACAATTCTGCCTGCACCGATATTGGTATGGCCAACCTCTGAATTGCCCATCTGTCCGTCAGGCAGACCGACATCCATACCTGACGCACCGATATAGGTGTAAGGATTTTCAGCCATTATTTTATCAAGATTTACCTTGTTAGCGGCGGCTATGGCATTACCGTAATCGGAATCATTTTTTCCGAAGCCGTCCATTATACAAAGCACAACAGGTTTTTTCATACTACAATCCTCCATAATGTTTTATAGTTCAAGTGGGTGGGAAATAACCCACCCACAAATAAATTTATTTGCTTGCAGCCTTAACAATGATTGAGAAGTCCTCAGCCTTAAGTGAAGCACCGCCGATAAGACCGCCGTCAACGTTTACCTTTGCAACAAGCTCGTCTGCATTTTTAGCATTCATTGAGCCGCCGTACTGAATTGTAACACCCTCTGCTGCATCAGCACCATAAGCCTCTGCAATAGCGGCACGTACAAAGCCGTTACCCTCATCAGCCTGGTCGGCAGTTGCTGTAACACCTGTGCCGATTGCCCATACAGGCTCATAAGCGATGATAACATTCTTAAGCTGGTCGGCAGTTACATTGGTAAGAGCCATCTTTGTCTGGAATTTTAAAAGAGTTTCTGTATATCCAAGCTCTCTCTGCTCAAGAGTTTCACCAACACAAACAATCGGCTTCAATCCCTTTTCAAGAGCTTTAAGTGTGCGAAGATTAACTGTCTGATCTGTTTCGGCAAAATATGTTCTTCTTTCACTATGACCGATAACCACGTATTCAACACCAAGCTCAACAAGCATATCGGCAGAAACCTCGCCTGTGAATGCACCGCTATCCTTGAAGTGAACATTCTCTGCACCGATTTTGATGTTTGAGCCCTTTGCGGCCTCAACTGCTGCAGGAATGTCTACAAACGGTACGCAAAGTACAACCTCGCAGTCAGCATCTGCAACAAGCGGTTTCATTTCGTTAATAAGAGCTGTTGTCTGAGCAGGTGTGTTATTCATCTTCCAGTTACCTGCAATAACAGCTTTTCTGAGATTTTTGTTCATTATATTACACCTCTTTTTAATAATATTAATCTTTGTCTGCAAGAGCGCAAATACCCGGAAGGTCCTTGCCCTCAAGGAATTCAAGTGATGCGCCGCCACCGGTAGAAATATGGCTCATCTTATCTGCAAAGCCAAGCTTTGTTACAGCGGCAACCGAATCACCACCGCCGATTACGGAAATTGCACCTGACTCGGCAACTGCCTTAGCAACGGTAATTGTACCTGATGCAAAGTTGTCCCACTCGGAAACGCCCATAGGTCCGTTCCAAATAACAGTGCCTGCACCCTTGATAGCATCCGCAAACATAGCCTCAGTCCTTGGACCGATATCAAGTCCCATCCAGCCGTCAGGAATTTCGTCGCTGTTAACTACCATGCTCTCAGTATTTTCGTCGTACTCTTTACCAACCTTGTTATCAACAGGAATAAGGAACTTAACACCCTTTTCCTCAGCAGTTTTCATCATTTCGCCTGCTTTTTCAACCCAGTCAGCCTCAAGGAGAGAATCACCGATGCTGTGACCAAGATATTTCATAAATGTATAAGCCATACCGCCGCCGATAATGATTGTGTCACACTTGTCAATAAGGTTTGAAATTACGCCGATTTTGTCTGAAACCTTAGCACCGCCGAGAATTGCAACAAGAGGTCTTTTGGGGTCTGCAAGAGCACCGCCCATAAACTTTATCTCTTTCTGGATAAGATATCCGCATACAGCAGGAAGATATGCTGCAACGCCTGTTGTTGAGCAATGAGCTCTGTGAGCGGTACCGAAAGCGTCGTTAACAAAGATATCGGCAAGAGATGCAAGCTCCTTTGAGAAATTCTCCTCGTTCTTTGTTTCTTCTTTTCTGTAACGTACATTTTCAAGGAGCATTACTTCGCCGTCCTTAAGCTCAGCGGCCATAGCCCTTGCGTTTTCGCCTACAACATTTTCATCCTCTGCAAGCTTAACCTCAACACCGAGATACTCGGAAAGTCTTTTTGCAACAGGAGCAAGGCTGAACTCAGGCTTGTACTCGCCCTTTGGTCTGCCGAGATGTGAGCAAAGGATAACCCTTGCACCGTTTTCCATAAGATATTTAATTGTGGGAAGGGCAGCAACTATTCTCTTGTCATTGGTGATTTCGCCGTCCTTAAGAGGAACGTTAAAATCGCAGCGAGCAAGAACTCTTTTGCCCTTAACATCAATGTCTTCAATGGTTTTTTTGTTTAAAGCATCCATGGTTTTTACCTCTCTGTAAAAATATTTTATAACAATATAAATTTTGACTACATAATTATATATTATTTTATCCCATATTGCAAGAAATAATTGTATGTTTTTACGATTTATGGATTAATGCAGAGCAGAAAAAACCTCCGTATACTAAGAGACGGAGGTTAAAAATGTAAATATTATTTTTCTGCTGCCTCAGCTGCAGCCTTAAGCTGAGCCTCAAGCTCTGCTTCCTTTTGCTCTCTGAACGCCTTGATTTTATCCTCATATTCGCTTTCGTTAAACTTGTATTTAAGCATTGGGAATATCTGAAGTATAAGTCCGATGGAGCCCAAAACAGTGAGCATAAAGAATATTGCGTTAAGCACGGGCATATGATTTGCGAGCATAATATCTCTTGTAAGCGTACCGGCTTCCTTAAGTGCGGTAAGCTCGCCTGACATTGTAGAATATCCGAAAGCATTAACAACAGCCATTACGATAAGGTTAAACAGTGCAATACCGATTTTGTTAAGCAGACTCTTGAATGAGAATACTGCGCCCTCAAGTCTTTCGCCTGTTTCCATTTCAATTACGTCAACAGCGTCTGAGAATATAGCCTGAAGAAGAACTACGCTCATACCTACCGGGAAGTTTGTAAAGAAACGGCAGATGCAGTATACAACAAATCCAATTCTTGCCTGTGTAAGATTTTCACTGGTGTATGGGAACACATACATACAGATTATGAACACAACTACATTTGCAATTGCACAAATCCATGACATATGTATAAACAGTGTTTTCTTGTCCATTTTCTTAAGCAAAGCAGGTACAATTGCCATTGAAAGCATATATGAAATACCGCTGCTTATGCTGAGTATCGGGAAAAGCAAGCCTTCCTCAGTAAGGTTCGGATTAAATCCAAGGGTGCCTTCAACCCAGCTATTCAGCGCAGGGAAATTAAAAATACCGTAGCAGTTCCACTTTGCAAAGAACATAAGGAACATTGCACCGATATTAACAAGAGCATTGAAAAATGCCGCTGCAAGCAGTGCTCTCATATTCTTGTTGCCGAAAACGATCTTCAAAGCTCTGCCGTACTTGATAGGCTCTTTTTCTATGTAAACCTTTTCTTTAATTCCAAAGAATGAAATTACGATAGGTATGCCTGCCAAAACGGCAAAAACAATAGCGGCAACGAAAAATCCCTTTCTTGCATCGTCAAAGGCGTATACGATTGGGAAGAATACAATTGACGGAAGGATTGTTCCGATTGAACCGAAAATATTGCTGATTGAAATAGCCTTAACTCTGTTTTTACTTTCAGGGAAAACGAGAGGAGTAAGTCCCTGATAAGGAATATCAATAGCAGTATAGAAGGTATAGAAAATAAGGTATGCGGCAACTGCGTACCAGAAATTACCTGTATTTACATTCTCAACGGTTTTTACAATATGAAAGCCGTCGCCGATGGTTGCAATTGTTGACGCAATGTCAATCTGTGACAGGGCAAAGGAGCCCGAATTAACAAAATCAACAGGAGCAAAAAGGAGAATTAAGCCCACCATCATCGGTATAACCATCCATACAAGGTAAGGACGGCATTTACCCCATCTTGTCCTTGTTTTATCAACAATCATACCCATCATTGGGTCATTAACAGCGTCCCAGATTTTTGTAATGGAAAGCACAAGACCTGCGCCAACCATACCCAAGCCCAGATTATCTGCAAGATAAACATTAAGAGCGTTACCGATAACGTTAATAACGGTAAGCAAGCCAAATGGCAACAGTGAAAAAGCAAGTATTTCCTTTACACTGGAATTTTTTAAATCAATCATCTTTCTTTTTGCCAAAACATCCACCTCTTAAAAATAATATACACAGGCATATGCCTGAATTTACACAAGGTGTATTATATCATAAGCAAATAGAATATCATAACAAATTTTAACATCAAAAATAAAATTATCTGTTTTGTACAAACGGTAATATCTTTTTTTGTGCATTATTTACATAAAAAATATGCGAGGACATTTTGTCCCCGCATATGATAAATGCTTTATTATTTCGCCTATTACTGCTCAACAGGATAAACAGAAACCTTTTTTCTGTCCTTACCCATTTTTTCAAACTTAACAGTACCGTCGATAAGAGCGTAAAGAGTATCGTCGGAACCGATACCTACGTTGTTACCGGGATGGATGTGAGTTCCTCTCTGGCGATAAAGAATGTTGCCGGCAAGAACAAACTGACCGTCAGCCCTTTTTGCGCCAAGACGCTTTGACTCAGAGTCACGACCGTTCTTAGTAGAACCCATACCTTTCTTATGAGCGAAAAGCTGTAAATCTAACTTAAGCATTATTACACCTCCGATAAATCACTTTAATATTGTTTGGATAATCCTTTTCAAGCTCCGTTAAATGGAGCTTAAGTCCGTTAAGGATATCCTGTGCAGATGCACTGTTTTCAAGTATCATCAGCTTGAGATAACCGTCATCTG
>CAMBQD010000061.1 GCA_945869905.1 uncultured Clostridia bacterium
ATTAAATACACAAGTGCGGTTAAGGATAGGTCATTGTATAATGACATAAATGTCTATATGAAAACTGAGAACAGTACATATTTCTCAACTTTCCCATCAGCAACTCAGGCAAGTCTTCGTGCAGCACAAACGGCACTGCTTAACAGCATTAAGGCAATGTATGAAATTACCGAAAGCTCAGGCATTACAGCACCGAGTGAATATCATGACGGTAAACCCGTAAGCGGTTTAACCTATAATTCCGCAACCGACGGCACTTACACCTTTAGCTCAACAACGGCTATAAGAAATATTGAGCCTTGGGGATTAAAATACACATTCAGCGTTAACAACAATACTGTAACCAATTTTGCAGATTACGGTGCCGTTGTTTTCACAGACAAGGACGGAGCATTTGACGGTAAAACCGTAACTGTTCAAGATTTACTTGACAATGAAAATTCTATGATGTATTCTAAGTCAGGCGGAAATTACTATGCCAATGACAAAGGCGAGATTGAAATCTATTATGTGGATAATTTGCTTGCTAAGGACTTCAGCAAAAATACTTATGTTGTATTTTTCGTAAAGGGCAGTGACGGCAAGTATTATTACTCAAATGTTATTTCTAACAGCTATAGTGAATTAACACAGACTGACACTTCAAAGATAAGTCAGTCAATTAAGAGCTATGCCGAAGCTTTGGCAAGCTATAAATTAGAGATAGAAACTGCCGAATACAACAAGGCACAGGGCTATCAGTAAGAAAGGAGAGGATGAAATATGAAAAAAGAATATTATTCACCTGAAGTTGATATTGAAATTTTTAATATTTCATCTTCTGTATATACAAGTGGATTTGGTTGGGAAGAGGAAGATAAAAATCCTTACGGAAAAATAAACGAAGGTGAGGAAACGCCATGGGGATAAAGAAACGATTAATTGTTATTTCTGTAATCACACTCGTTTTAAGCCTTGTATGTGCGGCCTGCACTGACAAAAAGGATAACACAGCCACTACAGAGCCAACCGTAACTACATCAACAACAACGGTTGCTCAACCTCAAAATACAGTGGAAAACACTAACGAGGGCACCGGCTATGAGGAGGAGGAAGGGCTTGAGGAAGCCCTTTCCACACAAGGAAAAAAGCAAACAACCACCTCTAAGTCAAGGATTACAACCACCGCCAAAAAGCGCACAACCAATAAGGCTGACTCAACATCAACCACTAATAATTCAACAACCACAACAAAGAAAAACCAAACCACAACAAAAAAATCAACCACTACAACCCTTCCTAAAGCACCCGGCCAAGTCGGTGAATGGGGAGAAGCAATTGAAAATTAAACCCATACAAATTTATGTCCGTAAATTTTAGTTTACGGACATTTTTTTGCGTGATTTATTCAGTGATTTTCTGCTCTGTCGGAATCTTTCTTTGTTTTATGCACCGTGCCGAAGGGATGCTGGGGCGGAGCATAAATTGAATATATTTTAAGGGGGACATTGCCTGTGTTTACAACATTATGCCATGTACCTGACGGAATTATTATTGCATAATTCTTATTCACCTTATTTCTTTGGTGCAGGGAATTTTTGCTCTTTCCTATCATTACGGTGGCACAGCCCTGTTCAATACGTAAAAGCTGGTCAACGCCTGAGTGCATTTCCACTCCGATTTCTCCGCCCACAGGTATGCTCATAAGTGTTACCTGCATATGCTCTCCTGTCCACAACGCTGTTCTGAAATTATTGTTTTTGGCAGTGGCATTTTCAATATTTATTACCAAAGGCTCCTTGCCGAAATCCGTAATATCAGAAACGCTTTTTTTCATACATATCATCTCCACAATAAATATCTGTTTATTATATGATCCTGCAAATAAAAGGTTCATATATTCGGTAATAATATTATTGAATTTACCTTTTTGTGTGATATAATGAAAGCAGATAAGTACTGAAACACGTGATAACAAAATAGGGGTTGATTATTATGAAAAAGCACATCAAGCCGATGGCGTTAATTTTGACTGTAGTATTAATTTTTTCCGCATTTACAGGCTGCAGTGCAACAGGTAAATCTGGCTGAGGATTGCTCCGTAACTAACAGCGCAGGAAAAGTCTTGGGTGGCTTTAAGCTGACGGGAAAGGCAGAGGAAAACAATTATGTTACAGTTGATTTGGGAGAAACAAAAGCCTTTAACACCGTAGTTTTGTGTGAGGACGGTCAAGAGGTCACTCTTTTTGAAATTTACGGCAGTAACGATTTTGAAAAGGATTATGCGTTTCTTTATCAAAGCGATTGTATTGAGGGCGGTCATACCTGCTTTTTGGGTGACGTGCAGTACAGGTATTTAAGGATTTTTGTTAATCAGTCCTCAGGAAATTTTAAGCTTGACGATATTGGTGTATACAATATTAAAAGTGAAGGTGCAAAGGATTTAAGAGTAACTGCATATTTAGTTGTTACCGACATAAGCGAGGATACTGATTTTTCCAAGCTTGACGGAATAACAGACGTTATTTTGTTTGGCACTGCAAAGCTTGATAAAAACGGCAATATACGCTTTTCAGGTGATGAGGACAGGGATATTGACGAGAAGATATTTGCAGATAAGGTTGAAATACTGCGCAAGGCTATCGGAGAAAGAAACATAAATATTCTGTGCGATATTGCATTGCCTTACGGAAATGAAAATGCAGATATTATCTCAATGCTCAGTGACGCCAATGTGGACAATACTGTTTCAAGTATAAAGTCCTTTGTTGAGAAATATAATTTTGACGGATATGATTTGGATTATGAATTTCCCTACAGCAAAATTGAATGGCAGCAGCTTAATGAATTTTTACGCAGGCTTGATAAGGAAATGCCGGATAAGCTGATATCTCTTGCCATTGCCCCTTGGGATTTAAGATTTGATGATGATGTAATTAAAATTATAGACCGCGCAGAGGTTATGCTTTATGACATGTTTACGGCTCACGGCTATCACTCCGTCTTTCCCGTTACCGTTAACGGTATTGACAAGATGCTTAAGGGCGGCTTCAGTGAAAAACAGCTTGATTTGGGCCTGCCGTTTTATTCACGTCCAACCAATAAGCTTGGTTACTGGGGCAGCTACGGTCAGTTTGAGGATAAGCTGGACCGCTATACCAATTTGATTTATTACAATGATTTTGACCATTCGGGTAATCCAATGACAGCACCTCAGTATATAAATTCAGTCCAAATGGTTTCGGATAAAACGGCCTTTGCCATTGACCGCGGCTTAGGTGGAGTAATGGTGTGGCATATGAACTGTGATTTGCCTTATTCCAATGAGTTGTCACTGTTTAAGGCAATTAATGATACAAAAGCCGCAAAGCAGAGATAAAATAAAAACTGCCGATGTACAGGATTATATGTGCATCGGTATTTTTTGTGCAAGAAAAAATATATGCCGGATAATTGACAGAGGAAAATATATTATGTATAATAACTTATGACACCCTGTGTCATAAGTTATCGGGAGGGGATATTTTATTGGTTGAACAGGATACTTTAAAAAATATCAGAAATAAAAATCTGTCGGATATATTGCAGGTCTTAAGGCAAAAGGGAGCCTGTAGCTTATCCGAGCTTACCGAAAACACAGACAGCGGCTTGACTACTGCAAAAAAATGTGTTTTTCAGGCAATGGAATACGGAATGATTATCCAGGGGGATATGGCTGATTCCACCGGCGGACGAAAGGCAAAGCAGTATTTGATTAATGAAAATTACCAGTATTTTTTGTTTCTCGTTGTTGATAATAATAATTTGCTTAGCAAAATCTATGATTTTAAATTTCAGTGTGTTCAGGAAATTTCCCTGCATTTTGAGATGAACGAATACCTGAATACCGTTTACAGACTGATAGACAGTTCATTAAAAAAATATGATGTGGGCACACTTTGTCTTTCAATACCATGTGTGGTAAAAGACGGTGTTATTCTGGATTGGTACTATAACAGAAAATTAAACGGCTTTGATATAAAAAGCAACCTTGAAAATAAATACAGGCTGAACGTTATAGTACAAAATGATATGAAGCTGACCGTTATGGGCGAAAGCAGTGAACACAGGCAAAATACAAATAATATTGTAACAATGCAGTTTGGACATAACGGTATCGGCGTCGGCGAAATGGTGAACGGTCATTTGCTGGAGGGTATAAGCGGATTTGCCGGTGAGGTAGGCTACATAAATGATTTGCGTAAAAACATTATGAGCATTAGTTATCCTGCAAAAATTTTAAGAAATGCCATTGTGTTTATAAATCCTGAGATAATTATTTTTTACACATCAAAAAGACAAAATAATTTCAGTCAGATATTTGAAACCGCAGTTAAGGGCCTTCCCCCCTACGCAATACCTAAGTATGAAATATCTGATGATTATTTTGGAAGCATAATAAGCGGATTAATTTCACTTATCAATAAGTACGGATATTTTAAGAAAGCCGAGGAGGAAAAATGAGTAAAGCATTAAAAGACAAAACCTTTAGGAAATACTTGCGTTCTCTTTAATACCATTTGGTACCAGTACCATTTACGGAATCATGGGAACGGCGCTTAACCTTTATTTTACGGATGTTCTCGGGCTGTCTCTTGCAATGACAAGTATTATCTTGTCCGCCACAAGAATAATGCCCTTGCACAAAATAGCAGCAAAGGAGAATGATTTTAATAATTATGAAAAAGGCTATGAAAATTATTTTATGCGTTTTATTGGTGATAGTGATAGCGGCTGTTGTGTTATTCTGTTTTTCGGATAAAATTTTGATGGGTAAAACAGAAATTCAGACGTTTAATACCGACGGTGATTCCTTTAAGGTTGCCGTTATTTCCGACACTCAGCTGCCGCCAACAGAGGAAGCCTTGAAAAACGATGATAAATATGTACAGAATTTGAAAAAGTCATTAACCGTTATAAAAAACAATGATGTTGATATGATTTTGTTTGCAGGTGATATCGGTGATTTGGGTACGCGCTTTGCTTTTCAAACCTATGTTGACACAATAGACGAGGTGTTCGGCGACGATATGCCCATTGTTCAGACAGTTATGGGCAATCATGATTTCTGGAATAAGGATGCAAAGACGGCAATTAACCATATAAAAGCCTTTGAGGATATTACAAATCAGTCGCCATGGACGCACTATGTTGTTGACGGATATCATTTTATAGGTGCGTCGCCTAATTACGGCAGTATGACCAAAGGATATGTAATCACATCAAAATGGCTTGATAAGGAGCTTGAAAAGGCAAGTGCCGATTCCGACGGAAAGCCAATATTTGTTATGACGCATAACCAACCCTTTGACACCTGCTACGGAAGTGACGAATGGGGCGATAAATCATTAAACAGTGTTTTGTCAAAATACCCGAATGTTGTTAATTTCAGCGGACACAGTCACTATTCCGTTTTGGACGAACGCTCAATTTGGCAGGGTGATTATGTTGTAATGACCACTCAGTCATTGTCATATACAGAGCTGGAAACAGGTAAGGAAAACGGTACAATTCCTCCCAACGCAGACGCAACACCTATGGGATATATTATGGAGTTCACAGATGACGCCGTTAATATTCACCGCATTAATTTTACTGACGGTGATATGGGTAAGGAGGAAAAGGCAGATATGCTTTGGAGCTTGGATTTACCTTATACCAACCACGGCAAATACTCCTTTGACTCCAGAAAAGCATTGAATAAACCGCCTTTAATCACAGGTGACTCCGGAAACGCAGTATTAAGCTCAGGCAAGGTTGTGCTTTCCTTCCCCGCAGGTGAGGACGATGATTTTGTCCATTCCTACAAGGTTGTAACAGATGATAATGATACAAAATATTTCTTCAGCGATTTCTATAACGGATTAGATAATATGAAAAAGACAGTTGAGCTTGAGCTGGAAAACGACGGCAAAAAGCACAGCTACAAAATCTATGCCGTTGACAGCTGGGGAGAGGAAAGCAAGGATTATATAAGTATTTCTCAAAAATGATTTAATTGGGGTAAGTAATGAAAAAGGTATTTGTTGTTTCTAAGACGCATCTTGATTTGGGCTTCACGGATTATGCAAAAAGCATACTTCGGAAGTATATAAATTCTTTTATTCCGGACGCAATCAGCCTTGCGGAAAATGTAAATACTCAGGATAAAAAATATTTTATCTGGACAACAGGCTCTTGGATTATAAGGGAGGCTTTAAACAGCTCTGATGAAAACCAACGCCAAAGTCTGATAAATGCAATAAAGAGGGGAGATATTGTACCCCACGCTATGCCTTTTACTCTGCACAGTGAATTGCTTGATTATGACACATTTGATTATGGGCTTTCCATTGTTGATGAAATAGATGTGTTAAGAGGCAGAAAAACCGTTGCTGC